>JBGTEW010000312.1:0-3462 GCA_041747615.1 Burkholderiaceae bacterium
GACCGTCACGCTGATCGGCGTCGCAGTGGCGCAGTTCGCCCGCCGCGGCGACCCGGCGCGCAACGTGGAAAGTGTCGGCGTCGTCGACTGAAGCGACGCTGCCCTACGCGCAGGACTAAGCTTGCCGTCCGCGGCGCGTCAGGGGAGCTACGCCGCACGCGTCTGTGTAGTCGTCCTTCAACCACAGCTAGGAGGATGCGATGGCCGTTTGGATTGTTGTCGCGATCGTTGCGCTGGTTCTGTTCCTGATATGGGTGTTGCTCAGAGGTGGCCCGCCGGTGGTCGGGACCATGCCCGGAGGAGGCGCGCCGATCAGTGTGATCGATCGGTGGGTGACGGCGCCGACCGTCGTGACGGTCGGTGTGCCGACGACGTTCGTGTTCGAGTCGCAGAACAACAACCCGCTGTCGACGGGTGCACAGCTGCAGCCGATCGGAGGTCGCGTCATCGGCTTTAGCGCCGGGCCGCCTGGAGCTGTACGGATCGTTTCGATCGACACCACGTCCATCAATGCGACGCAGGGTGCCGGCACCACCGCGGCGGTCAACGGCCAGATCACGGTGGTTATCCAGGCCGTCTCGCTGCCTCAGCCGGAGCCGGGTGCAGAGGTGTCGCGCGGTGCGCTGATCGGCATCCCGGCCGCCGATACCAGCGTTCGCAAAATCACGGCGTTCGAAATCCGCGCGCCGTGATGCCGCATCGTGAGGTGGCATGGTCACCACGCAAGGGTCAAGGTGCGCGCGTCGCGCTCAAGGCGCGTGTGGACTCTGTTGCTCGAGGGGACAATTACTATCCACATAATCGGAGCCATCAGATGCCTAAGGGATACTGGATCGCGTCATATCACTCCGTTCAGGATCCCGCCGCGCTGGGCAAGTACGCCGAAGCAGCAGGACCGGTGCTGACCTCTTTCGGTGCCCGTTTTCTTGCTCGCGGCATGCCGGCCAGGACTTACGAGGGCGGTGCGAACGAGCGCTGCGTCGTCGCTGAATTCGAAAGCGTCGACAGGGCAATCGCCGCGTACGAAAGCCCTGCGTATCAGGCTGCGCTCGGAATTCTCAAAGATGCCTGCGTGCGTGAGGTGCGCATCGTCCCAGGCGCTGTGGATTGACAACTTACGCAAAACGCGTAAATATCTACGCATTATGCGTAAGGATCGAGCCCTCGCGAAATTGTTTCCTACGGTGCGTGGCGACGTTCTCGCCGCAACCCTGACGCAGCCCGAAAAGTGGTGGTACTTGTCCGAGCTCGCTCAATTCCTTCAGACAACGCCTTCGAGTCTCCAGCGAGAACTCAAAGCGCTGGTCGATGTTGGCGTTCTCCAGCAGCGTCGTGAAGGAACCCGAGCCTACGTCAAGCCCGACACGCGATCCCCGTTGTTTCCGGAGCTTAGGAGCCTCATCGAGAAAACCGCCGGGTTAGTGCCGACGCTTCAGCAGGCGCTTGAACCGTTCGCGGGAGAGGTTGACTGTGCGTTTGTGTACGGTTCGGTGGCCCGCAACCAGGCGCATGCGCTCAGCGATGTCGATTTGCTCGTAATCGGCCGCGTTGGACTCGCTCGCTTGGCGCCCGTTCTTCGGGAGGCCGAGCGGAGGCTTGGCCGAGAGGTAAACGTCACCAGTTACTCGGCGCGCGAATTTCGGAACGTCGCTCCAAAGGATCACTTCCTCGCCGAGGTACTGCGAAGTTCAAAAAAATTCCTGAGGGGAACCCAAAGTGACCTGGACGCGCTTGTTGGCAAGCCACGACGTTCAAAGGCATAGAACATCAAAAATGTTGACGGGCATTTGCGACGTTTAGTGGCTGGCGAGGCGGGACCGGCGGTCAACAGGCACTCGGCCTGCTTCCTACAGAGAGCTCGAGGGCAGGCCCGAGTAGGAGTTGAAAGCGGCCAAGTCAAATGTTGAAAGGCGTACTCATGATCGGATCGCTGATCGCCCTGCTGGCGTGCGACCCGCGCGGTCGCGCCTACGAGGATGTGCGGCTGGCGCGGCTGACGGAAGGCGAGTCGACCGAACAGGACGTGCGCCAGATCTTTGGTGTTCCGTCCGCTACGCGCGATATCGCGGGCGGTAAGGGCCTGGTGTACCCGCTTGGACCTGAGGGTTCACACACGCTTCTGATGAAAATTGATCAGAACGGCAAGTATCAGGGCAGAGAGAACCTGCTCACGCGCGACAATTTCAATCGGATCGGACAAGGGCAGAAGGAGGCCGACGTCATTGCCTTGCTCGGTCGGCCGGGGCGAACGGAGAAATACGCGCTGAAACAACAAACGGCGTGGGAGTGGCGTTTCCTCGACGGTAATGAGACACGCGTCTTCGTTGTGACATTTGACGCCGATGGTTCGGTGGTCGATTCGGCGATCGAGGAAGATCCGCGGCGATCGGGAGGACAGTAGCCCGCGTTGGACGGCCAGCCAGTTCATAGTGAATCCTTACTCGTTAGCCGGTTCCTAGGTCGTATTGAACCACCTAACCCGCTCAATTCCGCAATACAAGGCTGATTGCGGTGCTTCGTCAGTTTGAAGCACCATTTCGCCTGATCTGAACGCGGCGCACACGGTAGATTTTGCTCATTCGCGTGCGCCTGGACCTCTATGAATTCTCATTACCGACCACCGCGATCCGGTAAGCGGTCGCTTGCAGTAGCACTGATTGTTCCGCTGTTGTTGGCTTCCGGTGCCTATGTAGTACTCGATCATTCGCGCATCATTCTGCCCGCACCGGTACCGCCGCCCGACGCCGCTCAGCGGTACACGAAAGGCGAAGCGGATTACGCGATACCGTCGCCGATGCCCACGACCCACGCTGTTCTTCCCGTCAAGCCCAAGCCCGTCGCGGCGCGAGCACTTGGGCCCGGCGTTTTCAAGTGCGAAGAACCAAACGGTGCGATCACTTATTCGCAATATCCGTGCGGCCAGGGCACACTGGTCGACACGAGGCCGACATCCGGTGGATTTGCTGAAAATTGGTCGATCACCGTCAAGGGGCGCTAAGGACTAGCAGCCCAAGGGTGGCTTCAGCAGTGGGACTCATCCCGATTCGCTCTGCGCCCTGGAAGTCCCGCATAGCCCACATCCTCGCCATGTTTCGGCTCGCCGAGACTGACTTATCGCGCCGCGATGTTTGCGCTGTTCTGTGCTCGAGACCAAACCAAGAACTTATCAAAGTCTCCGTCGAAGGCGCGCTTCTTGAGCTCCTCATAGACAACCGAGCAGGCTTTCACCTCAGCATCGCCCAGTAACCCGCGGATCGCACTGCGGTCGCAGTCGAGGTAAATCGTCTTAAGTTCGGCGACAGTCAGTTGCTCTCTGCCGCTGCTTTCGGATTGACCGAAGGCCGTAACACTGGACAGCGCTGTACAAAGGATCATCGCCACATATCGGGTCTTGCGCAGTGGGGCTACGGCGGTAAACGTTGAAGTAAGTGTTTTCATGGTTTTGCTCCGTTGATTCCGGCC
>JBGTEW010000313.1:0-12428 GCA_041747615.1 Burkholderiaceae bacterium
GAACCACGCGAAGTACACGCTGAGCGCGGAGGCGATCGCCAGACAGAGCACTTCCATCCACCAGCGGGCACGACCGTGCAGCCGCTGCAGAATCAGGCTGACACGGATGTGATCCCCCTGGCGCAGTGCGTGACCCAGGGCGAGGAATGAGCCGGCTGCAAGGAAATATCCGGCGTAAGCGTCGGCGCCCGCCATCGAATAGCCCAGCTCGCGCAGCACGATGCCAGCCACTTGTATGGTCAACGTGGCGAGAATGAAGAATGCACCGAGCGCGCCAAGCAGCTTGAACAGCCCATCGAGCAGCGCGCGCATCGCCGATCCTTACGCCCGAAAAGCCGCCTCGAGTGAGGCGGCTGGGTCCTGCTTACTTGCGGTACGCGTTGATAATGGCCTGCCCGTCGGCACCGGCCTTGGTCAACCAGTCGTTCAACATTGGCTCACCAAGCTTGGTCAGCTCCGCCTTGAACGACGCGCTCGGCTCGTAAACCGTCATCTTGTTGGTGCGCAGGGCGGCCAGCGTTTCAGTCGTGTATTCGCGCATCCGCTTCCAACCGCGCTCTTCGGCCGCCTTCGCTGCTGTCAGTATCGCGTCCTGCGTCGACTTGTCGAGCTTGTCAAATTCCTTCTGGTTGACGATCACCATGTTTTTCGGGAGCCAGGCATCGGCGGTGGCGAAGTGCGTCAGGTTTTCCCAGACCTTCGAATCGACGCCGGTGGCGCCGGATGACATGAAAGAATCGACCACGCCGGTGGAAAGTGCCTGCGACAGTTCGGCCGCCTGGATCGTCAGCGGCTGCGCACCGACCATTTGCGCAATGCGCGTCGTCGCTGGGTTATAGGCGCGCCATTTGAGGCCCTTCATGTCGGCCACCGACGCAAGCGGCTTCTTGGTGTAAATGCCTTGCGGCGGCCAGGCGACCGCATACAGCAGCTTGATTCCCTGCCCGGTCAAAATTTTATCGACCACCGGGCGCTGCGCCTGCCATAGCTTCCAGGATGCGTCGAAGCCGGTCGCGACGAACGGCACTGCATCAGCACCGAACACGGGATTCTCGTTTTCCAGCAAGCTCATCAGCACTTCACCGATCTGCGCCTGGCCGGTCTGCACTGCGCGCTTGATCTCGGGCGCCTTGAACAGCGATCCATTCGGATGCACGGTGATCGTCAGCTTGTTGCCGGTCGCTTTCGCGATGTCGGCGGCGAACTGGGTCAGGTTCTGTGTATGCGGATTACCGGCCGGGTAACCCGCGGGCAGATCCCATTTGGTCTGCGCCGCGACGGGCACAGCAAGCATCGAACACGTGACGGCCAAAGCGCCGCCAGCGACGAGAAAGAAACGTTTCATGGTTGCCTCGGTTTTTCAGGGAGAAATGACGGGTAAGCGCGTTGATACCATCGCGGCACCGAATACTACGCGTTGAGCATGCATTGGCAACTGCCGCATGCAGAGAGTGACCTTGAGCGAGGACGCCGATGTCGCAGTGGCAATTCTGGATCGACCGCGGCGGTACGTTTACCGATGTTGTCGCGCGCCGTCCAGATGGATCGCTGGTGACTCAGAAGCTGCTCTCCGAGAACCCCGAGCAGTATGACGATGCGGCGATTGCCGGTATCCGGCGCGTGCTGGGAGTAGCAGCGGATGCTCCGATTCCGGTCGAACGGATCGATGCCGTCAAGATGGGAACGACGGTCGCGACCAATGCGCTGCTCGAGCGCAAGGGCGAACCGACCGTGCTGGTCGTGACGCGCGGCTTCCGCGACGCGCTGCGTATTGCGTATCAGAACCGCCCGCGCCTGTTCGACCGGCACATCGTGCTGCCGGAGCTGCTGTATTCGAAGGTCATCGAAGTCGACGAGCGCATCGGCGCGCACGGCGACGTCGTTCAACCACTCGATCTGATCGCATCGCAGGCCGAGCTGCGTGCGGCGTACGCGGCCGGCTACCGGTCGGTGGCGATCGTGCTGATGCATGGTTATCGCTACCACTCACACGAGGATCGGCTCGAAGCGGCAGCAATCGAAATGGGATTCTCGCAGGTGTCCACGTCGCACAAGGTCAGCGCGTTGATGAAGTTCGTCGCGCGCGGCGACACGACCGTGGTCGATGCCTATCTGTCGCCGATCCTGCGGCGCTACGTCGAGCGCGTCGCGAGCGAGCTGCCGGACACGCGACTGCTTTTCATGCAGTCGTCCGGTGGCCTCACCGACGCACGTCGCTTTCAGGGCAAGGATTCGATCCTTTCGGGGCCTGCCGGCGGCATCGTCGGCATGGTGCGCACCAGTCTGGCTGCCGGGTTCAACCGGGTGATCGGTTTCGACATGGGCGGCACGTCGACCGATGTGTCGCACTTTGCGGGAAAGGATGTCAGTGACTGCGAGCGCGTATTTGAAACGCAGGTAGCCGGCGTGCGGATGCGGGCGCCGATGATGAGCATCCACACGGTCGCGGCCGGCGGTGGGTCGATCCTGCACTTCGACGGTGCACGCCTTCGGGTCGGACCTGATTCAGCCGGCGCCAACCCCGGGCCTGCGTGTTACCGGCGCGGCGGGCCACTGACCGTGACGGACTGCAACGTGATGGTCGGCAAGATTCAGCCGGCGTTCTTTCCGCAGGTGTTCGGACATGCCTCGAATGAAGCGCTCGACGATCAGATCGTGCGCGAAAAATTCGCAGAGCTCGCTGAAGAGATCAAGCGTGCTACCGGCAGTGCGCTGACTGCCGAGCAGGTGGCCGACGGATATCTGGACATTGCCGTGCGCAACATGGCCGAGGCGATCAAACGCATCTCGGTGCAGCGCGGGCACGATGTCACCCAGTACACGTTGACGGTGTTCGGCGGTGCCGGCGGCCAGCATGCGTGCCGGGTCGCCGACGAGCTCGGCATGGGCCGCATCTTTGCGCACCCGCTGGCGGGCGTCCTTTCGGCCTATGGCATGGGGCTCGCCGATCAGACCGCGATGCGCGAGCAGTCAATCGAACGCCGCTTGCAACCGCATGCGCTGGAGCAGGTCAATGCGACGCTCGACAAACTGGCGGCGGAAGGCATCGACGATCTACGCTCGCAGGGCCTGGCGGCAGATCGCATCAGCGTCGTGCGGCGCGTGCATCTGCGCTACGACGGCACCGATTCCGCGCTGGTCGTCCCGGCAGCGTCGGTGGACGAGATGCAGGCGGCATTCGATGCCGAGTATCTGAAGCGCTATTCGTTCCTGATGCAACAGCGCGGGCTCATTATCGAAGCGGTTTCCATCGAGGTAATCGGGCAAGGCGGGCTGGGACCGTACGGAGTGGCGGCAGCGGAAACACGTGCAACGCCGCTTGCCGCCAGGGCAATGGTGCGCATGTACAGCGAGAGGCAGTGGCGCGAGACGCCGCTTTATGAGCGCGCCGACATGCGGCCGGGCGATGTGATCGGCGGCCCCGCGATCATTGCCGAAGCGAATGCGACGACGGTGGTTGAGCCTGACTGGGAAGCGATTGTCACCGAGTTTGACCATGTTGTGCTCGAACGCTCGCGCCCGCGTTTGGCCCGAACCGCAATCGGCACCGATGCCGACCCGATCATGCTCGAAGTGTTCAACAATCTGTTCATGTCGATCGCGGAGCAGATGGGACTGCGGCTGCAGAACACCGCGTATTCGGTCAACATTAAGGAGCGCCTCGACTTTTCATGCGCGCTGTTCGATGCCGATGGCAACCTGATTGCCAACGCGCCGCACATGCCGGTGCATCTGGGCTCGATGAGCGAGTCGATCAAGACGGTGATGCGCGAAAATGCCGGCGCGATGAGGCCCGGGGACGCCTATGTGATCAACGATCCATATCACGGCGGCACCCATCTTCCTGATGTGACCGTCATCACACCGGTGTTCGACCGCGACGGCGCGCACATCCTGTTCTACGTCGGCTCGCGCGGGCATCACGCCGATATCGGCGGCACGACGCCCGGATCGATGCCGCCTTTCTCTACCTCGCTCGATGAAGAGGGCGTGCGCTTCATCAACTTCAAGCTGGTTGAAGGGGGCCGCATTCGCGAAGCTGAACTGATGGAGTTGCTGGGCTCCGGCAAATATCCGGCGCGCAACCCGCAGCAGAACCTGGCCGATCTGCGTGCGCAGATCGCAGCCAACGAGAAAGGGCGCGAAGAGCTGCTGAAAATGGTCGAGCAGTTCGGGCTTACGGTTGTACAGGCTTATATGCAGCACGTGCAGGACAACGCCGAGGAGTCGGTGCGGCAGGTGATCACCAGGCTCAGGGACGGCGAGTTCGAATACCCGCTCGACAACGGCGCGCTGATCCGTGTGCGTATCACGGTCGATCGGGTGGCGCGCTCGGCCACGATCGATTTCACCGGCAGCTCGGACCAGCTGCCGAACAACTTCAACGCGCCCAGCGCGGTGTGTTACGCGGCCGTCCTATACGTGTTCCGCACGCTGGTCGATGCCGACATTCCGCTGAATGCCGGGTGCCTGAAGCCCTTGCAGGTCGTGATTCCCGAACGATCGATGCTGAATCCGCGCTTTCCGGCGGCGGTGGTCGCTGGCAATGTCGAAACCTCGTCTTGCATCACCGATGCGCTCTATGGAGCGCTCGGCGTGATGGCGGCAGCACAGGGAACGATGAACAACTTCACGTTCGGCAACGAGCAATACCAGTATTACGAAACAATTTCCGGCGGCTCCGGTGCTGGCCTTCGCGATATCGCCGCCGACGCCGACTCCGGCGACGGATTCAATGGCACCGATGTTGTGCAGACGCATATGACCAACTCGCGGCTGACCGACCCCGAAGTGCTCGAGTTCCGCTATCCGGTGCGACTCGAAAGCTACGAAATACGTCCCGGTTCGGGTGGTGCCGGGCGTTGGCATGGCGGCAATGGCGGCACGCGGCGGGTACGGTTCCTCGAGCCGATGACCGCATCGATTCTGGCCAATCACCGGTCGATCGCGCCGTTCGGAATGGCTGGCGGCGAGCCCGGCGACCGTGGCCGCAACTGGATCGAGCGAATTGACGGGCGCATCGAGACGATGGGACACATCGGATCGGCCGAAATGAACGTCGATGACGTGATAGTTATCGAGACACCGGGCGGCGGCGGCTTCGGCAAAAAATGAAGGCGATAGAAGCCGGCAAATAGGCTCCGGCGTCGTCGAAATTCTGCGCAAGACAACTGCGCGTGGGCAGAAATAATGTGCGCGTATGAATGCGCCCGACCGCCGGGGTCTGACCCCCATTCTTGGCTCGCTGACGTTGAGCTACTCGCCGCTCGTCGATCACGAGCGACGCACGTTCGGCACGCGGCTGACGATGCTGTCGGTCAAGCCCAGCGACCGGCTTCCGGTCGGCCTGATTCTGGAACAACTGAACGGGATGTGGCCCGAGTCGCGTGCGCTGGTGCTGGTGGCGCCGCTCGATGCGCAGCTGGATGATTCTCTGCTTGAGTGGCAGCCGCCACCCAATGCTGTCGTTGAAGTCCCGGCGATCGGACTGCGCGATCCGACGCTGCAGAGCCTGGTGCAGCGCGCTCGTCGCGCCGGCATCAAGATGGCGTTGCGCGGCAGGCCCGATGTGCCTCTGCCGCCGGCGCTGCTCGACTGCTTCGACTACTCGCTGATTCACATTACCGAAGATCGCCGCCGCCGCAGCGATGGCAGCAGTACGCCGCCACCGCCGGGCGTGACGCGTCGCATGCCGTTCATCATTACTGGCGCGTTTCGCGCGGCTGAGCTGCAAGGCGCCTACGAACGCGGTGCGGTGGCGAGTGTCGGTGTTCCCATCGACGAAGCGCATCCGACAATCGAAAGGCCACCGCAGCCGAGTCAGGCTGCCGTCCTCGAGCTGTTGCGCCTTGCCCATGACCGCGCCGATATCGACACGATCGAATCGGCCATCAAGCGCGACACCGCGCTGGCGTTCGAGCTGATCAGATTCGTCAACGCGTCTGCGTTTGCGGTTCCGATGCAGGTTTCATCGGTCAAGCGCGGGGTGATGGTGCTGGGTCATGCCAAGCTGACTCGCTGGCTGTCGCGCATGCTGCGCGTGGCCACCTCGAATGCGGAAGCGCTACCGTTGATGCATGCAGGCATCCGCCGCGGACTGTTTCTCGAACGCCTGGCGAGCTGCAGCCATGACGGAGGCGAGTTGCGCGATTCTCTTTTTCAAACGGGCGCGTTCTCGTTGCTCGACAAAATCACGGGCACCTCGTTTCCACGGCTGTTGGCGCACGCGCAGCTGCCGCTAAGCGTAGCGGCAGCGCTGGTCGAGAGAACCGGACCGTGTGCTCCGTATCTGACACTGGCCGAGGCGATCGAACGCAACGACCCGCTGATGAGCCGCAAGCAGCGCGAAGCACTGGACATCTCGTTGCTCGACTGCAACGTCGCGCTGTTGCGCGCGCTGTCTGCGGCGGAAACTACGCACTCGCGCGAGGACCGCGTAGCAGCCTGATAGCAAGAAGCGCAGGGCGTCAGCCGCTCTGTCGGCCGCTATAATTCGCGCGCCGCCTGCCCGCATGGCGCACACGGGCGGGCGCGCATTCCTCCACGATGACTTCACACGCAACGTTTCTAGCGCTGCAGGGGCCGGGCGCGCTGTCGGCTTTTCGCAGTGCTCGTCTGCTGGCGAAGATTCGAGCAGTCGAAGCCGGCGCACAGCGCATCAGTGCGCAGTTCATCCATTTCGTGCATGCGGCCGCTGCGTTGAATCCGCAGGAGCGCGTCAGGCTCGACGCTCTGCTTTCCTACGGTGAGCCCGTGACGCCGGGCAGTGCTGACGCTGCATTCCTGGTCGTTCCGCGGCTTGGAACGATTTCGCCGTGGGCCAGCAAGGCGACCGATATCGCCCACAACACAGGACTGTCGACCGTCAGGCGCATCGAGCGAGGAACGCTCTATCGAATTGCTTCCAAACGCTCGTCGGCATTGCGCGATCCATCCACTGTTGCGGCGATACTGCACGATCGGATGACCGAAAGCGTGATCGACCCGGCGAGCGATCCCGCGCGGCTGTTTCGCGAGCTGGAGAGCAAGCCAATGCAGACGGTGCCGCTGCTCGCGAGCGGACGCCAAGGGCTCGAGCGAACCAATGCAGAGATGGGCCTGGCATTGTCGGCGGACGAGATCGACTACCTGATGGCTGCGTTCGCGCGAATGCAACGCGACCCTACCGATGTTGAGCTGATGATGTTCGCGCAGGCGAATTCCGAGCACTGCCGGCACAAGATTTTCAATGCGGACTGGACGATCGACGGCCAGCGTCAGCAGGCGACGCTGTTCGACATGATTCGCGCCACTCACCGAGCGGTCCCACAGGGCACAGTTGTCGCGTACAGCGATAACGCCGCAGTACTCGAGGGGCGCATCGTCTCGCGCTTTTATCCGCGCAGTGACCATCCCGATGGGGCAGTCGGCGTCGACTACTCGCCGCGCGAAGAGCTGACGCATACGGTGTTCAAGGTCGAGACCCACAATCATCCAACTGCCATTTCACCATTTCCCGGCGCGTCGACCGGCGCCGGCGGCGAGATCCGCGATGAAGGTGCCACCGGGCGTGGAGCCAGGCCGAAGGCCGGTTTGTGCGGATTCTCGGTATCGCATCTGCGCATTCCCCACATGCGGCACGCGTGGGAGGACGACTTCGGTTTTCCATCACGCATCGCGGATGCGCTGTCGATCATGATCGAAGGCCCGATCGGCGCGGCTGCATTCAACAACGAGTTCGGCCGGCCGAACCTGCTGGGCTACTTCCGAAGCTATGAGCAGAGCGTCGGCGGCACGCGCTACGGTTATCACAAGCCGATCATGATCGCCGGCGGAATCGGCAACATTCGTGACGATCAAGTGCGCAAGCATGACCTGCCGCCGGGTACCTTGCTGGTCCAGCTCGGCGGGCCGGGAATGCGGATCGGACTCGGCGGCGGCGCCGCGTCGAGCATGAACGCCGGCACCAATACAGAACAACTGGATTTCGACTCGGTGCAGCGCGGCAACCCGGAGATGCAGCGCCGCGCGCAGGAGGTCATCGATCGTTGCTGGGCGCTCGGCGCCACTAACCCGGTGCTGTCGATCCACGATGTCGGCGCGGGCGGCTTGTCCAATGCGATGCCGGAGCTTGCCGATCAATCAAAGCGTGGTGCCCGCATTGCGCTGGAGAAAATCCCGGTCGAGGAAAGCGGAATGAGTCCGCTCGAGGTCTGGTGCAACGAATCACAGGAGCGCTACGCACTCGCGATCGCACCGAATGCGCTCGGCGCGTTCGAGTGGATTGCCCGCCGCGAACGCTGCCCCTATGCGGTGATCGGTCACATCGCGGACGATGCCCAGCTGGTCGTCGAAAGTGCAGATGCAATGCGGGCTGTCGACATGCCAATGGAGGTGCTGCTCGGCAAGCCACCGCGCACGCATCGCGATGTACAAAGGCTCGATCAGCCGCTGGCGGCATTCGATGCGGCCGGCCTGGTGCTCGAGCCTTGTGCGCTCGATGTGCTGCGGCACCCGACAGTCGCCAGCAAGTCGTTCCTGATCACGATCGGCGACCGAACCGTCGGTGGAATGAGCTCGCGCGATTCGATGGTCGGCCCGTGGCAGGTGCCGGTTGCCGACTGTGCGGTCACGATGCTGAGCTTCGAAGGCTATGCCGGCGAGGCGATGGCCATCGGCGAACGCGCGCCGCTGGCGGTAATCGATGCCGGGGCGTCATCGCGCATCGCAATCGGTGAGGCCATCTCCAACCTAGCCGCTGCCGACGTCGAGCTCGAGCGAGTGAAGATTTCCGCCAATTGGATGGCGGCATGCGGCGTGCCGGGTGAGGACGCCAAGCTGTTCGAGGCGGTGCGAGCGGCGAGCGAGTTGTGTCAAGCGCTCGGAATCAGCGTGCCGGTCGGCAAGGATTCGCTGTCGATGAAAACTGCGTGGCGCGACGGCAAAGTCGACAAGACCGTCGCGGCCCCGGTTTCGCTGATCGCCAGCGCGGCAGCACCGGTCGGCGATGTGCGCCGTTCGTTGACGCCGCAGCTGGCCGCCGATGACGACACATTGCTGATAGCCATCGATCTCGGGGGCGGTCGCAACCGGATGGGCGGCTCGATCCTGGCCCAGGTCACACAACAGGTCGGCAATGAGTGTCCCGACCTCGAGCAGCCGCACCAGCTTGCTGCGCTGGTCCACGCGGTGCGTCAGTTGCAGCGCGAGGACCTGCTGCTCGCGTATCACGATCGATCGGACGGCGGGCTGTTTGTCACATTGACCGAGATGGCGTTCGCCGGGCATGTTGGGATCAGCATCAACCTTGACGTGCTCGCGGTCGATCCACTGGCGCAGGACTGGGGCGACTTCAAGATACGCGCCGATCAGGTCAGCGTGCGCCGCGACGAATTGGTGCTGAAAACGCTGTTCAGCGAAGAGCTCGGCGCGGTGCTGCAGGTGCGCGAGCGGGATAAGGGCAGGGTGATGGACGTTCTGCGCTCGGCTGGGCTGGGTGCATTGAGTCAGATCATTGGCAAGCCTAACCTGAACGATGTCGTCGAGTTCTGGTGCGATGCGAAGGCGGTCTTCTCAAGGCCGCGCGCGGAACTGCAGACGATATGGAGCGAGACCTCTTGGCGGATAGCACGCCTGCGCGACAACCCCGAGTGCACCGACCAGGAATACGCGCGAGCACGCGCAGCCGACGATCGCGGATTGTCAATGCAGCTCAGCTTTGACGCAGCGGAGGATATTGCCGCGCCGTTCATAGCAGCGGGCAGGCGCCCGCGCGTTGCCATCCTGCGCGAGCAGGGTGTCAACAGCCAGACCGAGATGGCCTACGCTTTTTACCGCGCCGGCTTTGCAGCCGTCGACGTGCACATGACCGACCTGATCGATGGCCGCCAGTCGTTGGCTGATTTCAAGGGCATGGTCGCCTGCGGAGGTTTCTCATACGGCGACGTTCTCGGCGCCGGCGGCGGGTGGGCGAAGACGATTCTGCATAACCCAAAACTGGCCGAGATGTTCGTCGAGTTTTTTGCACGCCGGGATCGCTTTGCGCTCGGCGTGTGCAATGGGTGCCAGATGATGAGCCGGTTGAAGGCGCTGATCCCGGGTGCACAGCACTGGCCGCGCTTCGAACGCAATTTGTCCGAGCAGTACGAAGGCAGGTTGGTGCAGGTGAAAGTTGCGGACTCGCCATCGCTGTTTTTCACTGGCATGGCGGGCAGCGTGATGCCGATCGCCAATGCACACGGTGAAGGCCGCGCTCTATTTGAGAACGAGGCTGGGCAGCGGGGCGCGATTTCGGCTCTGAGCTATGTCGATTCGCATGGCCGCCCGACCGATACTTACCCGTATAACCCGAATGGTTCGCCGGGCGGGCAATGCGCGTTTACCACCGTCGACGGGCGTTTCACGATCGTGATGCCGCATCCTGAGCGGGCATTCCGAACGGTGCAGATGTCGTGGCAGCCGCCAGGCCTTGGGGCAGATTCGCCGTGGATGCGAATCTTCAGAAACGCTCGTCGCTGGATTGGCTAGAAGTTAGGGCGCGGGTGGCGTGCGCCACCCGCTTCTTACAACTACTACTTGCTGCCGCCGCCCGTCGCAGGCGGGTTGCCGCTGCCACCCATGGTGCCCGGTCGATTGGTTACCGGATTGCTGGTCGTGTTGCTGGTTGTACCCGGCTGGAAGAAGCGCCCATCGGCCTGCTCCATTTCCGACCAGGACACCATGCCCTTATCGTTGCGCTTCATCGAGTCATATCGTGAGC
Organism: Burkholderiaceae bacterium; assembly: GCA_041747615.1. Classification (GTDB taxonomy): domain Bacteria; phylum Pseudomonadota; class Gammaproteobacteria; order Burkholderiales; family Burkholderiaceae_F; genus JACCZX01. The sequence goes on from JBGTEW010000313.1 coordinate 10,739, forward strand.
CATAAAAGCCGAGGTACTCCTCGCGCGACACCCAGCCGTCTTTGTTGGTGTCCATCGATTTGAACTCGGGGCTGCGGCCGGCAGTGCTGCCGGTCATCGAGCTTTGAGCCATCGCGATGCTGCTCGCGCCCATTAGTGCGGTACCAAAAACAACTGCCACTAGCTTTTTCATAAATTTCCTCGTTTGGTCGTTGAGATTTGGCGCATCTGGCCAAACCGAGCATCGACCGCTCTAGAAGCGATCGTGTGACCGTTAAGTAGCAGATGGGGTGCCTACGAGAGCAAGGACCAATAAAAAGGGCGCCGCAGCGCCCTTTGGATATCAATGAAGAGTTATCACTGAACCTTCGCCTTCTTGCGCAGGTCCTCCACGAACGCCTGTATCCGCTGCTGCTGCAGTCCCTCACGGATCTGCGGTGCGACCTGCTCCATCGGCGGGAACTGCGTATCGCGTACATCGTCAACGCGAATCACGTGCCAGCCAAACTGCGTCTGCACTGGGGTATCGGTTACCTGCCCCTTGGGTAATTTCGTCAACGCCTCGGAAAACGGTTTGACGTACGAATCGGGCGCAGCCCAGTCGAGATCGCCCCCGTTCTTGGCCGAGCCGGTGTCCTTCGAGCCCTTGGCGAGCTCCTCGAACTTGGCTCCCTTTTTTAACTGCTCGATGATCGCCTTCGCTTCTTCTTCCTTCTCGACCAGGATATGGCGCGCGCGGTACTCCTTGCTGCCAACCTTGGCCTTTTGCTGCTCGTAAGCAGCCTTGACCTGCGCATCCGTGATGGGCGTCTTGTCGACTTCATCGCGTAACAGCGCCTGGATCAGCGTGTTCTGCCGCTGCACGTCGAGCATGAACTTGACGTCGGCCTTTTCCGCCACACCGCGCCGCTGGGCCTCCTGCAGAAGGATCTCGTTCTGTATCAGCCGGTCCTTGACCTGCTTGCGCAGCTCGGGCGAGTCGGCCTGACCCTGCTTGGTCAGCTCCTTGACCCACGCATCCTCGCGCGCCTTCGGAATCGGTTTGTTATTGACCACCGCGATGTTCTGCGCGAGGGCCATGCCGCCGACCAGGGCCAGCGCTGCAAAAACGGTGATGCGTTGAGTCAATCGCCTACGTTTCATAGGGTGTTAATGTCCAGAAGAATGTTCGATGTCCGGAGAACCCGAAGAAAGCGCCGGTTCGACCTCGCCGGGCGCCAGTAGGTTCATCGTGAGCGCATGGATTTCGCGCTGCATTAAGTCAGCCAAAGAATCATACACAAGACGGTGGCGCGCAAGCCTGGATTGGCCCGTGAACCGGGCGCTTATCAGTCGAAGGCGATAGTGCCCGCCGCCGCTCGCCGCTCCCGCATGCCCGCGATGCAGGGCACTGTCGTCGAGCACCTCGACCTCGAGCGGCTCAAGCGCCGAAAGCCTGGCAGTCATCCGTGCGATCGTCCCCTCAGGCATCCGGAGCCTCCTTCAGATGCCGGCTGAGATACAAGCCGAGGCCGAGCACGAACGCAAAGGTCAGTCCGATCAGGCCGAAGGTCTTGAAATCGACCCATTGCTCCGTTGTAAATCGGTATGCGACGAACAAGTTGGCAGCCCCGAGGAAGGCGAAGAACGCCGCCCACAGCCACAGCATCCTGTCCCAGACGGCCGCCGGGAGCGCCATCTCGGAGCCGAGCAGGGCCGACAGCAGGTTGCG
>JBGTEW010000314.1:0-4916 GCA_041747615.1 Burkholderiaceae bacterium
GTGATCGACGTCGCTAGCCGCGTTGGCGGAGGATCACGCTTCACGGTGCGATTCCCGCTGCCGCGCCCAGCGCCGGCCGTCGCCCGGATTACTTGACCAGCCGGGTGCTGGGGTACTGCGAGTACCAGCCGAACCAGAACGCGCGGTGCGCAGGCAGGCGAGCCAGCTTCTGGCCCGCCGGGCCGATCAGACCGTCTTCGTGCACTGCCCACGCGCGTCCGTCGCGATCGCGCGCGCTGGCGTCGCCATCCCAGCTGGCAAAGCTGACGCCCGCGGCAGCGTAGACCCGGTTGGCGCCACTGCGGTCGGTCAACACCACCAACGCTTCACGTCCGATGCGATCGTGATACACGGGGGTCTTAGCAAGAAACTCAGCGTCGATTGCAAGCTGTTCGTCCGACGGTCCGCCGCTGCGCAGCGCCAGGACTTTGGCCTTGTTCAGCAGCCGGTCATCCAGTTTCGGCACGTTGAACATCAGTCGATCGCTGCCGAAGTAATCGCGGTATGCAACCCCTTCGCCATAATCGCGCCGATGCCCGGTATCGAGCGACAACACCTGCGTGTTTGGATGACGCCGGCGCCATTCCTTCCAGGTGGTCGTGACCACGTGCAACGTCTTCAGCTCGATGCCCTGCCCGACCAGCGTGCCCACGACCGGCGTACCGCTCAGTGTCGACCACAGCGACTTCGTCGCGTGGTCGTACATCAGCTTGTTCGATCTATATAGAAAGCCGCTGGTGCCCAGCTCGTGGTGCACGCCGTTGACGGTGGCGTCGTACACGATCATCGAGCCGCACAACGTGCAGTAGACCCCGTTGACTTCGACCCCGCCGATCCTGTCCTTGACCATCTCATGCCAGGCCAGAATTCGCTTCGGGTACGCACGCACGTCACCGTTGATGGCGACACCGAACACGACGTTGTCGTCGTCCAGATACGTCGCTTCGGTGGCGCGAATCATCTTCGGATTCTTCAGCGGCGGAATGCCGTCGCGCCGCACTCCGCCCCAGCGAATTTCGTCCAGCCGGATTTCGCTTTTCGGACGGCCGTCGAAATATTCGCGAAAGCGCGGATCGATATCGGCAAAAAATCTGGCCATGAACTCGGAGTAATCGGGATGCATACCCGGATCGAACGACCATAGCCATTGATACATCGCATTGGCGTCGTTGCCGAACGGGCGGCCGGCGGCGCGTTCCAGCAGCTCGATGGTCTGTGCCTGCACGCTGCGAGGCTCGATCCAACCCACCATCTGAATCAAAATCGCCGCGTATGAGGGTTGCCAGGTCCAGCTGATCTCGCGCAACGCTGCCCGCGCCGTGTTCTCGTCGCGCTCAAGCAGACGGTAGAACGTTGTCAGAGGCGCCTGCTTCTGCGTGTTCCCGGAGGCAGGCGCCGCCGCGAGCCGAGCCCGCGCCCCGTGGCTGGTTGCCTCGGCAGAGCCTGCGACTACCACGACCAGAATAGCGGCGACTGCCGCCCAACCCAGGCGGAATCCTGGCAGCCAACTCATCACGCGTCCTCCTGCCGATGCGATCCGTTGGACTGAGTCGAACAGCGGCGGGGCACATTACGGCACGGGTGCACGCATTCGCGAAAGCACCGCCCCGGATTCGAATCAGGTCAGTTTCGCAATCGCGAGTTGCAGCCACTTGACGCCCTGCGGCCCGAAGTTCACCTGCGCCCGCGCGTCGTCGCCACTGCCTTCCAGGTTGATGACAACCCCCTCGCCAAAGCGCGCGTGATTGACTGACTGACCGACCCGGAATCCGTGCGTGGGCTTCGCGCGCGCGATGGGCGATGTGACCGGGCCAATCCGTGCATCGTGCCACTGACCGAAGCGTCCGCCGACGCCGACCCGCGTGCGCGGCGTCAGCCACTTGACCGCCCCTTCAGGCAGCTCTTCGATAAACCGTGACTTGATTCCATAGCGCGTCTGGCCGTGCAGCATCCGGCTCTGCGCAAAGCTGACGTACAGCCGCTGCTGCGCGCGGGTGATTGCCACGTACATCAGCCGCCGCTCCTCTTCAGGGCCGCCGGCTTCATTGATGCTGTTTTCGTGCGGAAACAATCCTTCCTCGAGGCCTGTGATGAACACCGCGAAGAATTCGAGGCCTTTGGCCGAATGCACGGTCATCAACTGCAGCGCATCCTGGCCGGCTTCGGCCTGGTTGTCGCCTGCCTCCAGCGATGCATGCGACAGAAATCCGGCCAGCGGCGACGGCTGAGCGTTATCAGCGTCGCCCTCGTTTTCGACACTGCCACCCGGCGTGTCAGCGGCATACCCTTCCTCCATCACGAACGCCGCCGCTGCGTTGACCAGTTCATTCAGGTTCTCGATCCGCTCCTGACCTTCCTTTTCGGTTTGATAGTGCGCGATCAGTGCGCTTTTCTGAATCACCGCGTCGACGATCTCCGATAGCGGCAATTCGACCGTCTCCTTGCGCAATGCATCGATCAGCGTCACGAAGGCAGTCAGATTCGCACCCGCCTTGCCGGTGATTCCGGCAACAGCCGCATACAGTGAACTACCGCTGGCTCGCGCCGTGTCGGTCAGCTGTTCCAGCGTACGGGCGCCGATTCCGCGCGGAGGGAAGTTGACGACTCGCAGGAACGCAGTGTCGTCGGCCGGGTTTTCGATCAGGCGCAGATACGCCAGCGCGTGCTTCACTTCGGCACGCTCGAAGAAACGCAACCCGCCATAGACGCGATACGGGATCGCTGAACTGAACAGCGCGTGCTCGATCACGCGCGACTGCGCATTCGAGCGATACAGGATCGCGATTTCGCTGCGAGAGTGCCCCTCGGCAATCAGGCTCTTGATTTCGTCGACCAGCCACGCGGCCTCGTAACCGTCGGTCTGCGCTTCATAGATGCGCACCGGCTCACCCTCTCCGGCATCGGTCCACAAGTCCTTGCCGAGCCGGCGCTGATTGTTGGCAATCAGCGCGTTCGCGGCGTTCAGGATATGGCCGGCCGATCGATAGTTCTGCTCGAGCTTTATCAGATTGCCCACGCGGAACTCGCGCTCGAAGTCCGCCATGTTGCCGACGTTGGCGCCGCGAAACGCGTAGATCGAATTGTGCGTGACGATGCCGTTGGCCACGAAGTTGTGCGAGTCCTCGACATCGAGGTCGTAGAACGTGCGCGATTCGGGGTCATGCAGCTCCACTTCGCGCACAATGTCGTAAGCGCCTTTTGCATCAGCCACCGCCATGCCGGCGCGCACGTACTGCGCCTGGACCAGTGGGAGGTATCCCTTCCCCACGCGTGCACGCTGAATCAGGCGCCCGCCCAAAATAGTCCGGAGGCGAGATGCTTCGGTCACGGCGTCTCCGTATTCCCTGCGCCAGAATTTCGCCACCCAGCCGCCCTTGCCCTCGGTAACCGCCTTCATCAAGAACCCCGCTTGCACAGCCTTCTGCATCGCCGTCTCGTTACAGGTGCGCGCGTAAATCCGGTGATCGGGCTTGGCCCGGCGCGAGTCGCTGATCATGCTGATGATCACGTCGCCTTCGTCGCCGAACGAGGGGCGCCGCCGGTCGTCCGGATGATCGAATGCAAGGCCGCGATCGGCCAGCAGCCACTTCGCGGCGCGCTCCGTATTCAGCTCATAGAACTCGCGCGGCACGGCCGGTTCGCCCTTGCGCTTGCGGCCTGCGGTGAACGCGCGCATTGGCAGCCCGTACTTCAGCGACATGACGGCGAGATCCTCCTGTGCCTCGACCGCACCTTCGTAAGTGCCGATGATCCAGATTTGTTCGCCGCCTTCCTTGCGCGCCCGATGGCGAAAACCCGGCGGCAGATACTTGCTGTGCCGCGCGCGCCGATGGCCGGAAACGGCCAGCCGATAGCCGACGCCGGGCTTCATCATCATGTACAGGAAGAATCTGGCCGGCATGTGCCCGACCGCGTACCCGGCAAAGTGCACGTGCTCGGGCGTCGTCGTCAGCGATCGACCCTTCTGCGTGCGTATCGTGACGAGTCGCGTCTGTTCGGTGCGATGGTGCACCCGCCAGACGCGAGACGAGCCCATCTTGCCGCCGCCGATGCATGATCTGACGATATTGCCGACGCGAATATCCTGCACCGGCCTGACCGTTCCGTCACCCATCATCACTTCGGTGCCAGCCACGACGCACTGATCGTCGTCACCCACCGCGAACACGGCGCTGCCCTGACTCGCCAACTGCTTCAGCCACGCATACTGCAGGCGGTTGGTGTCCTGGAATTCATCGACCAGGATATGGCGAAAGCGCGCCCGGTAGTGCTCGCGCAGAATCTCGTTGCGATCGAGCAGCTCGTAGCATCGCAGCAGCAGCTCGGCGAAGTCCACCACACCCTCGCGATTGCACTGCGCGTCGTACAGCGCGTAGAACTCGACGAACCTGCGGTTGAAGTCATCGTTGACCTCGACCGCGCTGGCACGCAAGCCGGCCTCCTTCGCGTTGTTGATGAACATCTGAAGATTACGCGGCGGATAGCGCTCGTCATCGACGTTGTTGGCTTTCAGCAGCCGCTTGATCGCTCCAAGCTGATCGGCGCTATCGAGAATCTGGAACGTCGACGGCAACCCCGCATCGCGGTGATGCGCACGCAGCATGCGGTTGCAAAGGCCGTGGAACGTGCCGATCCACATGCCGCGCGCGCGGTTGCCAAATTCGATCGGCAGCATCGCCGACAGCCGCGTCAACATTTCCTTCGCCGCCTTGTTGGTGAATGTCACTGCCAGCACGCCGTGCGGCGACACCTGCCCCGTCTGGATCAGCCAGGCGATGCGGGTGGTCAGCACGCGCGTCTTGCCGCTGCCGGCGCCGGCCAGGATCAGGGCTGATTGATTCGGTAGCGTGACCGCGGCGAGTTGCCGCTCGTTGAGATTGGCGAGCAGGTTCATACGAGGGCGCGAGTCTAGGGCA
>JBGTEW010000315.1:0-4158 GCA_041747615.1 Burkholderiaceae bacterium
TCGCCGGCATCGCCGACTTCTCGGTTGCCACTGAACTGCCGGTACCCAGCGCGTTGGCCGCCGACTGGATCGTCGCGCAGCCGGAAAGCGTGACCGCCAGCAGAGCAGAAGAGAGTGCGAAGCCGAGCCGGACCGCGCGGCTGGCGTGCTGAGCATTAACCATGGTTGTTCCCCGATGTCGAGCGCCGGTCCCCTCCGGACAGCTCATTCGAATCAATGTCGCAAATCGTAGCGCGCCGCGCGCCCTGATAGGACGCAGTTCGTCGCTCGTCAAGGCAGTTCGTCGCACGCTGTCAGAACCGGCTCGGGCACATGAAGTTCCCCGCGCAGCGAATGCGGCAGTGCGCTGGTGATACGAACCCGCAGCATGTGCCCCGGAAGAGCCGCGGCACGCGGCCCGCCGGGAAAGTTGACGATCCGGTTGTTCTCCGTGCGGCCCATCAGCTCGCCGGTGTCCTTCTTCGACCGGCCTTCGACCAGCACGTCTTGCACCGAACCGACCATGGCCGCGCTGATCTTCGCGGCACTGACATTGACGGCCGCCTGCAGGCGCGCCAACCGGGCGCGCTTTACCTGCTGGGTGGTTTCGTCCGGCAAATCGGCCGCGGGAGTCCCGGGCCGCTTGCTGTAGACGAAACTAAAACTCGAATCGAACCCGATCTCATCGATCAAGCGCATCGTCTGCTCGAACTCCTGCTCGGTTTCACCCGGAAACCCAACGATGAAATCCGACGAGATCGAAATCCCCGGCCGCACGTACCGCAGCCGACGCAGGATCGACTTGTATTCGAGCACGGTATAGCCGCGCTTCATCGCTGCCAGCACGCGGTCGCTCCCCGATTGAACCGGCAGATGCAGATGACTCACCAGCTTCGGCAATCGCGCGTACACATCGATCAGGCGCTGCGTGAACTCCTTTGGATGCGACGTCGTGTAGCGGATCCGCTCGATGCCGGGAATCTCCGCCGCGTGTTCGAGCAGCGTGGCGAAATCTGCGCTTTCGATCCGATATGCGTTGACATTCTGACCGAGCAGCGTCACTTCCTTCACGCCCTGAGAGGCCAGGTCCGCCACCTCGACCAGCACATCGTCGAGCGGTCGTGATACCTCCTCGCCGCGCGTGTACGGCACCACACAAAAGCTGCAGTACTTGCTGCAGCCTTCCATGATCGACACGAATGCAGTCGCGCCTTTTACCTGCGGCGGCGGTAGATGATCGAACTTCTCGATTTCCGGAAACGAGATATCGACCTGCGGGCGACCGCTGCTGCGCCGCTGCCGAAACAGTTCGGGTAACCGGTGCAGGGTTTGCGGGCCGAATACGACGTCGACATACGGTGCGCGCGCAACGATCGCGGCACCTTCCTGGCTGGCAACGCAGCCGCCGACTCCGATCAGCAGATTCGGATTGCGTTGCTTCAGATGCTTGACCCGCCCAAGGTCCGAAAAGACTTTCTCCTGCGCCTTTTCGCGCACCGAGCAGGTGTTGAACAGGATCACGTCGGCGTCGGCCGGATCATCGGTCGCGACGAGCCCTTCGGAGGCGTGTAGTACGTCGGCCATCTTGTCCGAGTCATACTCGTTCATCTGGCAGCCGAACGTGCGGATAAAGAGCTTTTTCGCGGTCACGGTTTAGATCCGGCAGCGACGGATGGGATTGATCAGGGCGGAAGAATCCAAACGTGCGTGATCTGCCCCTGGGCATCGACGCGATAGCGAACCTTGCTATTGGCCGGGACCTGGTTCGGCGTCACGCTTGCGTTGTTGGCACCGACGATGCGCGCGCCCGGCGCCAGCCGCTGCTGCCTGCCGTCGATCTGCACCAGAGGCAATTGCTGCGTTGTCATCACGCCGACCATCGTGCCGTCGGGCAGGCGGTTGGTCGATTGGCACGCCGCCAGTAACACAGCGCCGGCCATCAGAAAAACGAACTTTGAAAACATGCGCATAAGAAAATGTCTTGGTGGCGGATCAGGGACTCGAACCCCGGACACACGGATTATGATTCCGCTGCTCTAACCGGCTGAGCTAATCCGCCGAGGGCGCGCATTATGTCACGCAGGTTTCCATAGCGCATGAAAGTGATGCACCGGCCCGTGCCCTGAGCCGACCGCAAGCTGGTTGGCGTAGCGCAGCGCTTCCGTCAGATACGCCTTTGCACGCCGCGCAGCTGCCGGAACATCGTCCGACTGCGGCAGCAGGGCCGCGAGCGCTGCCGAGAGCGTGCAGCCGGTGCCGTGTGTGTTCTTGGTTGCGATCCTGGGCGCATCCAGCTCGATCATCCGGTCGCCATCGGTCAGCAGGTCGAACGCCCGGTCTCCGGGCAGATGGCCGCCCTTCAGGTAGACCCAGCGTGCCCCACTGGCGGGCATCAACTCGCGGAGCCGCTCGGCGACGCGATACATTTCCTTCACAGTTTCGACCGCACGGGCCCCGAGCAGTACGCCCGCCTCGGGCAGGTTCGGCGTGATCATCGTGGCCAGCGGCAGCAGCGCCTCGCGCACTATGCCGATCGCCGCTTTCTCCAGCAGCGCATCGCCGCTCTTGGCGACCATCACCGGGTCCACCACCCGATGTGCGGTGTCATGCGCAGCCAGCCGATCCGCCACAACCTGGATCACCGACGCCTGACCGACCATGCCGACCTTCAGGGAGTCGATCCGAACATCGGCAAACAGCGTATCGATCTGCTGCGCAACGAACGACGGCTCGATCGCAAGCACGCCGGTCACGCGCTGCGTGTTCTGAGCGGTCAGCGCCGCCACGACTGCGCACGCATACGCGCGCTGCGCGCTGATCGCCTTGATGTCGGCCACGACGCCCGCGCCACCGGAAGGATCGACGCCGGCTATCGTCAGGACGTTGGGAATCGATGCCGTTTTCATCGGGGCGAGCTTGCCACAACGTCGGTATGCGACGAAGTGCACATATCGCGGCGTGAAGTGCACAGCAATCGCACCCCTCGCTGATAAACTTTTGCGCTGCTGGGGGGGAGAACACGTCGATGCACGCATCTTTTGACATCGAGAAAGCGCGCTACAACATGGTCGAGCAGCAGGTTCGCACCTGGGACGTGCTCGACCAGTCTGTGCTCGACCTGCTGTTCATCGTAAAGCGCGAGGACTTCGTCCCGCCGGCGTATCGCGCGCTGGCGTTCGCGGATATGGAAGTTCCTCTGCGCATCGATGGTTTTGACAGCGGCGAATCGATGTGGGCGCCGAAGGTCGAAGCGCGCATCCTGCAGGAACTGGCGATCAAGCCGCACGAGCGAGCACTTGAAATCGGCACCGGCTCGGGCCACATGGCGGCGCTGATGGCACATCAGGCCGGCGAGGTCATCTCGGCGGAGATCGAACCGCGACTGATGGCGTTCGGAGAGGCGAATCTGCGGCGAGCCGGCGTGCACAACGTACGCGTCAGGCTGGCAGATGCCAGTGTCGGGCTGGTGGACGACGCACCGTACGACGTGATCGTCGTCACGGGCTCGCTGCCGGTCGTTCCGCCATTGCTGACCGATCAATTGAAGGTGGGCGGGAGGATGGCGGTCATCGTTGGCGAAGAGCCGGCGATGGCGGCGCAGATCATTACGCGCGTTACCGAGGATGGATTCGACACGCTGAGCCTGTTCGAGACCCAGGTAAAACCGCTGCGAAATGCGCAACGACCATCGAGCTTCAGGTTTTGATGAACGCCGTGTCGGCGACAGAGCTGGCGGCGTGGCTGGCCGATGAAGCGCGTGCAAAACCAATTCTGCTGGATGTGCGCGAACCGTGGGAGACACGGCTGTGCCATATCGAAGGCTCGGAGCTCGCACCGATGCAGACAATTCCGCAACGCATGAACGAACTGGATCCCGGCCGTGATGTCGTGTGCATCTGTCACCATGGCGACCGCAGCCGGCACGTCGGGATGTACCTTTCGCGACACGGTTTTGCAAGCGTTTACAACCTGACCGGCGGAGTCGATGCGTGGGCACGCCAGGTTGATCAGGCAATGCCGACGTACTGATGGAGAAGGGATGACAACAAGAACAGGCGCGGGGACGCGTTACGCGCTGCAGCGGATCGTCGCAGCGGCCGCCGGCGCCGCAATGTTGATGGCGCCATTGGGAAGCACTTCCGCGCAGGAGCGACAACAGCCGACCGACTCCCGCACCGC
>JBGTEW010000316.1:0-5066 GCA_041747615.1 Burkholderiaceae bacterium
CGGGCAGCGTCACCGCCTGCTGTGCGGGAAGGGCGACATACTCGGCCGCAGTCCCCATCGGCCGTTGCCACGCCGCGTTCCACACCCAGACGCGTTCACCGATACGCGCCGGGTCAACGCCCGCGCCCACCTGATCGATGCGGCCCGCACCATCACTGTGCGGAACGATCAGCGGAAAAGGCAGTGTCTTGTTGCGTACACCGGCGCGGGATTTCACGTCGGACGGATTGACACCGGAAGTGGACAGCCGGACGCGTACCTCGCCCGTTGCGGCAGATGGCGTTTCGATCTCGGTGAAGCGGAGGATCTCGTGAGCGGGTCCGACGCGGTTGTACGTGACAGCGAGCATTAAATGTCCTTGACCTTGCACATTTACCAACGGCGAGATTATCCGTGATCGAAGCTGGCTGCGATTGAAGTGATGAGCTACGCTGCTGTCTCTTGCTTCTGATACCGGTTACCCGGACCAGATACGGTACATACGCAAAGTCCGTGACCGCCAGCGACGACAACGCTAAACAACTGCGCCAGTGGTTCCTACTTGGCGGCCTCGTCGCCCTCTACGTCCTTGCTGGAAAGCTCGGTCTGTACTACGCATCGGTGCACTCGAGCGCCACACCGGTGTGGCCGCCGACGGGCATCGCAATCGCCGCGATTCTGCTGCTGGGATATCGGGCTGCCCCCGCCATTTTCATCGGCGCCTTTCTGGTCAATGTCACGACGGCGGGGTCGGTCGTGAGTTCTCTCGGCATCGCATTCGGAAATATGCTGGAAGCGGTAGCCGCGGGCTTCTTCGTCACGCGTTTCGCGGGTGGCCGGGCAGTGTTCAACCGAGCAGGCGACATCGTTCGGTTTTCATTGCTCGCTGGCCTGGTCAGCACCGCGATCAGTGCGACCATTGGCGTGACAACTCTGGTCTTGACCGGCAACGCCGAGATGAGCCTGTTCGGCACGATCTGGCTGACGTGGTGGCTGGGTGATGCCGCCGGAGCCTTGATCGTCACTCCGCTGCTCGTACTTTGGGCGACGACAGGATGGCCCGCGCTGGCGGGACGGCTAGCGGAATCGATTCTGCTACTGCTGGTCGTGGTGGCGACCGGCACGCTGGTGTTCATGTATCCGGGCCTTAACAGATATCCGTTGCCGTTCCTGTGCATTCCCCCGCTTGTGTGGGCGGCGTTTCGCTTCGGCCAGAGGGAAGTGGCAACAGCTGTGGCGATTCTGTCTGCAATAGCGGTGTGGGCGACGTTGAGTGGCTCGGGCCCGTTCGTCATGCCGAGTGAGAACGAATCTCTTCTACTGTTGCAGGCGTTCATGGGAACGATTGCAGCGATGACACTTCCGGTTGCTGCCCTGGTGTGGGAGCGCAAGGCCATTGAACGCGAGAGGGCGGTCCTGCTCGACCGTGAGCGAGCTGCGCGCACCGAGGCGGAAGCCGCTAATTACGCGAAAGACGAGTTCCTGGCCATGCTGAGTCATGAGCTTCGCAATCCGCTCGCAGCGATCGGCAATGCAACAGAGGTTTTGATCGGATTCAAGCAGCCACATCCGTTCGCTGGGCGCGCGATTGAGATCATCGAGCGCCAGGCCAAGCACCTGAGCCGGCTGATCGATGATCTGCTGGATGTCGCGCGCCTGACCGGGGGCAATATCGTGCTGACGCGCGAACGTCTGAACCTCGCTGACGCCGTGGAAAGGAGCCTGGCCGGCCTTCGTGAGGCGGGGCGCTTGCATGAGCATCGGATCGATGCGCACCTCGAGGCCGTGTGGGTCGATGCGGATCCGGTCCGGCTCGGTCAGGTGGTGGAGAATCTGCTGCTAAATGCAATCAAGTACACGCCCATTCACGGCCTGATTTCAATACAGACAGGGGCGGAGGAGGATGAAGCGGTACTGCGCGTTCAGGACACCGGTATGGGCATCGCGCCGGATCTGCTTCCCCGCGTCTTCGAGCTCTTTACTCAGGGGGAACGCACTCTGGACCGCGCACAAGGTGGACTCGGCATCGGGTTAACGGTGGTACGACGACTCGTGCAGCTGCATGGAGGTGAAGTCGCCGCGATCAGCGATGGCCCTGCCAAGGGAAGTACGTTTGTGGTCCGGCTTCCACGCGCCGAAGAGCGTCGCGCAGGCGACGCCACGCCGCTGTCGGCTGCGACGCTGCGGACGCCTCCGAGGCGCGTTGTCATCGTCGAGGACGATGAGGACGGCCGTGAAGCGTTGCGGATGCAACTGGTGATGGCAGGTCACGAAGTGCACGAAGCAAAGGACGGCATCACGGGAATTGAAGTAGTTCAGCGCGTGCGCCCCGATGTGGTGCTGCTTGATATCGGGCTACCCGGAATTGACGGCTATGAGGTTGCGCGCAGGCTCAGAAGTGGCCAGGACTGTCCGCGCCTTGTGGCCCTCACCGGGTATGGGCGCCCCGACGATAAAAACCGCGCGATAACCGCCGGCTTCGATGCCCACATGACCAAGCCCGTCGAGCCCGATGAACTCGAGCGCGTGCTCGCGTGACCGCGCTACCACGCTTGTTCGGCAACCGCCCGATTGCGCTGTCATAACGTTGCATGGCACTGGGTTCGACGATTTACAAGGCAGAGCTCTCGGTCGCAGATATAGGGCGGGGTTACTACGCCGATCACGTTCTGACGCTGGCGCGCCATCCATCCGAGACTGAAGAGCGGCTGATGGTCCGCCTCCTTGCGTTCGCGCTTCACGCCAACACCGACCTCGCGTTCGGGCGCGGACTATCGTCAGAGGACGAACCCGACCTCTGGCACAAGGATGCAACCGGAGTCATCGAACTGTGGATTGACGTCGGTCTGCCCGACGAGCGATCCATCCGCAAAGCATGCGGCCGTGCCCGACGGGTCGTCGTATTTGCCTACGGTGGAAAAAAGCTCGACATGTGGTGCCAACAGAACGGCGCCGCGCTTGCTCGCCACCGCAATCTGGATGTGATCACTCTGTCGCCGGACGAAACGTCGCAGCTTGCATCGCTGGCACAGCGATCGATGCGTCTTTCCTGCACCGTTCAGGAAGAAAGTGCGTGGGTCGGCTCAACGGATGGAGGATGCAACATCGAAACTAAGGCGCGCACCTGGCCAAATTGACACCTCACCTGCGCAGGGGTCGCGTGCGAGTAAGTACGTTCGCGCTGGCAGTTACGTGTTCTCAATCATGTACGCGATGCTTTTTGCGTGCGATAGATCATCCACGCATAGGCAACCAACAGGACTGGCCCCGCCATCATCGAAAAGAACGCCAATATCGTCACGATCGAGTATGAGAGATCGTTTGACGAGCGCTGTTCGGGTCGAATGCCAGCCATGAACTCGAACACGACGTGTTCCAAGTTCAACGCAGTCAGCGTCACGACGATGAGGGCAAGCGGTAGCAGCGCTGCAACGACGACGGTTTGTCCGGACAGACCGGCGAGACGGCGCAGAAACCAGACCAGCAGCGCGACTCGCCATGCCGCAACGACTGCCAGGAACCCGGCATTCAAGCTCTGAGCCGCTGACAGAGACACGAATCGCTCGACCGGGATGGCATAGAGCAGAGCCGGAGGCGAGGTCAGCGTTATGAAGATGAGTACGTTGCGGTACGACCAGAATTTCGGTTTCAGAGGCAGCAGAAGAGTCCACAGGAGCAAAGCCAAAAAGAAGACGTAGGCGATCGATCCTAAGCCTAGCGTTTGCCAGATCTCAGCCCGCGGGTTGTCCCAATAACGGCCAATACCAGCCAACCAGGTAAAGATGAGGCCGAAAGCTAAATAGTGCGGCCAGTGCCGCCCAATTGCTGGCGACGGCGGGCGAAATGTCAGGACGCGGATCGCGTCGGCGGAGATCGTCGCAAGCGTTGGCCTTTCCTCCGGCATTGAGCCGCCTCGGTTCGTAGACCAGATCAACTCAGATGGTTTGCAAGTGCCTCGAATCCCGCCTCATACACGTTCCGGCCAACCTGCTCCGTCAGCTCGTGCTCGCGCCCGGGCGGCGTTGAAAACGTCGACTCCCAGTGCCAGAACGTGCGATCGCCGTCGGTGACGTGCTTCAGGCGCACCGTGGCGACGTAGCGATACAGCGGAATCGTTGAATCGAGAATGCAGTACGTTGAGATCCAGTCGCGGTCGGACAGCGTCAGCAGCTGTTCGCGCAGGTGCGCACCGTCCTGCAAGCGGAAGTTGCGGACGCAGCCGACCTGATCGGATGACAGTCCGTGCACCAGCACGATGGCGTCGCCGTCGCCTTCCACTTCCACAGCCATGCGGTCGATCCATTGCACACTCATCGTCAATTCGCCCCGACAGGATTCTCAAGCACGCCGATGCCGTCGATTTCGACGCGCACTTTGTCTCCAGCCTGCAGCCACGTCGGCGGCTGCATTCCCATGCCGACGCCGGCGGGAGTGCCGGTGGCGATCACGTCGCCCGGATACAGCGTGATCCCGCGCGATATCGTCTCGACCAGTGTTGGGATGTCGAAGATCAGATCTGACGTGCGCGCATCCTGGCGCAGGTCGCCGTTGACCCACAGCCGCACACGTGTGTCGCGCCCATCGAGCTCAGTGGCATCGACCATCCATGGCCCCATCGGGCAGAACGTATCGAAGGACTTGCCCATTACCCATTGATGGTGGCGCATCTGCACGTCGCGCGCCGTGACATCGTTGACGATCGTGTAGCCCCAGATGTGATCCATTGCTCGCCTCCCGGGGATGTTCGCACCCTTGCGGCCGATCACGATCGCAAGCTCGGCCTCGTAGTCGATCTGTTCGGAAGCACCGCGACCGGGAAGGCGAATTGGCTCTCGGGTCGCAATGACGGACTCCGGGACCTTGGTGAAAACGATAGGCCACTGATCGATCTTGGCCTCGGTCGCGTCGGCCGTGTCGCGCTTGAAAATGGTGCCCTGCAGTTCCTTCGCATGCGCTCGGTAGTTGCGGCCGACGCACCAGACATTGCGGCGCGGCCGCGGAAGAGGCGCTTCGAGGGTGACCGCCGAAAGCGGCAGCCTGGCGCCGTTGGTGGCGGGAAAATCGTTGCCGTCGGCCAGATGCTCGAG
>JBGTEW010000317.1:0-35744 GCA_041747615.1 Burkholderiaceae bacterium
GACATCGCGCATTTCCCACATCGTCGAGAAGCCAGCGCCCGATCAGGCGCCATCAACCCTTGCCGTCACCGGGCGCTATGTGCTCGAGCCTGACGTGTTCGAACATCTGCGCGCGATACCGCGCGGCGCCGGCGGTGAGATTCAGCTGACGGATGCGATCGCGCGCATGGTGCACCTCGACTCGACGTTCGCGTACCGCTATCAGGGGCTTCGATTCGATTGCGGCTCCAAAGAGGGGTTCGTCGCCGCAACGGTGCACTTCGCGCGCAAGGCGGGATACGCCGTCTAGCCTAATTCGTCCGTCGGCCTATCGTCAGTCAGACGACCGCGCCACCGATAAAGGCGAAGCGGCATGAAGAACAGCGCCAGATAGACGATGCATACGAGCAGGAACGACCAGAAGATCCAGTAATCGGCAACCCCTGCGCGCCAGAGCACGGTGCCGATCGCTCCGAGTAGCGTGTTGACGCCGACCAGGATCAGCAACGTCTTGCGTGGCGAGTGACCGCGCCGCATCAGGATATGGTGAATATGATCGCGATCCGGTGCGAGCGGACTGCGACGCCGCGCCAGCCGCCGTACGGTGACGGTGAACACGTCCATCAGCACGATGCCCAGCACCCACAGCATCACGGGCGGCGGCACCTGGTTGACGTGCTGGGTCAGCGAAACCGAGAACCACGCAATGGCGAACCCGAGCACCATGCTGCCCGCATCGCCCATGAAAGTGCGATGCGCGCCGCGCAACGACCACGGCAGATTGAAGAACAGAAAGCCCACCACTGCCCCCGCCAGCACGATGATGATCTTCGCCGCGTTCAGATCGCCCACGGTCAGCGCGAACGCCGCGAAAAACGCCAGCATCACGAGCGCGAGGCTACCGGCCAGGCCGTCCAGGCCGTCGAACATGTTGAGCGCATTGATGACAGCGATCGTCGCGAACACCGTCAGCGGGATCGCCCATAGGCGCGTGTTGACCGGATCGGTCGCGAACAGATTGCCGAGGTTGACCAGGAAGTTCGCGCCCCACGAGGTCATCAGCACCGCGGCGAAAATCTGCACCACCATCTTTGTGCCCGCCGACACTTCTCCGAGGTCATCCAGCAGCCCGGTCAAAGCGAGGATCGCGACGCCTGCAAAGAATGCGGCGTACTGACCGTACTCGGAAAACGACGCCGCGAGCGCCACCGCGGTTGCCACCGTAAACGCCACGCCGCCGGTCACGGCGACGGGTGCGGCGTGCCGTTTTCGCCCGCCCGGCACGTCCACCAGATTCCAGCGCTCGGCCGGCCGTCGCAGCATCAGGATCAGCAGGCCGGAGATAAACGCGGCGAACGCGGCTTGCGCAACGTAAGTGAGCGGCAGGTGCGCGGTCATGCCCGATTATCCGATGCAGCGGCCGGTGAGCCGGCGAGCACTCGCCGATAGACGTCGACCGTCTTGCTCACCATTTGCTCGACGGAAAAGACTTCTTCGACACGTCGCCTGCCGGCTGCGCCCATCCGCGCGCGCAGCGCTGCGTCGCCCAGCAGGGAACGCAGTGCGGTGGACAACGCCTCCGGACTTTTCGGTTGCACCAGCAATCCCGTTTCGCCGTCGATCGTTACGTACTCGACGCCGGTGCCGAGGCGAGTCGCGACGACAGGTTTGCTGCAATACATCGCTTCGAGCTGAACCAGACCGAACTGCTCGGAGCGCTCGACAGACGGCATGCAGAAGACGTCGCATGCTTCGTAGTAGGCACGCAGCAATTGATCGGGGATAAAGCCGACGAATCGAATTTTCTGCGCGACACCTGCGTCGGCTGCGAGCCGTTTCAGCGAGGTAGTCAACGGCCCCTGTCCGCCAATCCAGAGGTCTGCGTCGACGTCCTGCATCGCGCGAATCAGAACATCGAAACCCTTGTAGTAAACGTGCCGGCCGACCGCGAAGAGCAGCGGGCGAGCACTGCGTTCGCTCAGTAGCTGATCGCGCTTGCGGAATGATTCATCCGACATGGCAAACGCAGCAGGGTCGAAGCCATACGGAATCACTTCTCGAATCTGATTCCAACGGCCTGCAGGAATCTGCCGAGAAGTCGAGAAATGCTGCGGAGTGGCACCGATCAATGCGTCTGCCTTTCCGACAAAGGCTCGCAGGAACGGCGAATAGAGCGCCAGCGCCCAACGCTGTTTGACGATGTCGCTATGCCAGGTAATGACCCGTCGGATGCTGCTGGGCAGCGTCATCGCAGTCAGTTGACCGAGCGGATCTGGAAAGTGCAGATGCACGAGATCAAATCGGTGCTGCCGATGCAGCCGGCGCGCAACAGCGGGCATCGTGGGGGCCAGCGCGACGCTCGCGACGGACCCGTGATTCGCGACTCTTACGGTGGTGTAGCCGTAATGCCGGTGCATGTCGCTTATACGGCGGTCGTTCGCGACCAGATTGACTACTTCTATGTCCGGGGGCATGCCACCCAGCAAGGCGCGTAGATACCGCTCGATGCCGCCGACATCGCCATCGTATTTTCCCAAGTGAAGGACCTTCAAGCCACCTTCTTGTATACGGACAGGGTCTCGTGCGCGCAACGCTGCCACGAAAAGCGTGCTGCCTGTGCGAGGGACGCGGCCGAGCGTTCGCGCCTGAAGTCCGCATCCTCGACAAGCCGACACATGGCGCGGCTTAGGGCAGCGACATCGTGCGGTTCATGCATCACAGCGGCATCACCGCCGACTTCGGGCAGCGATGAAGCGTTCGACATGACAACCGGTGTGCCGCACGCCATTGCCTCCAGTGGCGGGAGCCCGAAGCCTTCGTAGACCGATGGATAAAGCAGCGCGCTGGCACCGCAGTAAAGGTCGGCAAGGTGCTCGTCCGCGAGATAGCCTGGAAAGATGAGCTCGCCCCGCTCTGCAGGCGATTTCATCTCGCGCTGTAGACGCGAGGCTAGCCAGCCCTGCATCCCGACGATGACCAACGGGAAGCGGCGTCGCAGCGGCTGCGTCAGCGACGCATGGGCGCGCAGCGCCAATTCAACGTTCTTGCGTGGCTCCAAAGTGCCCACGCATAGAAAATACGATTCATCGCGCAGGCCGCTGCGCGCCAGCGTGGCACGGCGCTCGTGGAGCGTCCGCGGCCGAAAAACATCACGCGCGGCTAACGGAGCCGTCGTTACCTTGGAAGCGTCCACGCCGTAGTGACCGATTACCTCGGCTCGCACGAAGTCGGAGTCAACCATGATGTGGGCGGCGCGCTCGATAGCAGACGGCATCAGCTTGTTCATGATGCGGACTCGGGCGGGCGGATGAGTTTCGGGAAATCTGACCCAGGACAGATCGTGCACCGTAATCACGGTCGCGCCGTCGAAGCGAAACGGGAGAAAAGCCGGCTCGTGATACAGCTCGGGCCCGAATGCTTTGATGCCTTGCGTGAATAGACGCTGCTGAACCATGCGGCTCAGCTCGTACGGAAACGGCAGCCATTGCTTGACTAGCGGCTTCAGAAATCCGACGCTCCGCGACGGCACCGCTTTCAACTCGTAACTCCACGCGCGCGCGTAGAAGAATTTCATATCGACTTGGTTCAACGCGCGCAGTGCGTGGCCGAGATTCAGTGTGTACTGGCCAATACCGGTTAGCGGCGATAGCAGCTGCGACGCGTTCAGCGCGACCTTCACGGTCTTGGTGAAGCCAGCACGCCGCGAATCCTCACTAACTCGAGGGAGAGCGCTTCACTTGCTGCCACGGGACTCATCTGGCTGCGGATGAACTCCTGGCCGCGCGCCGCAATCTGCTCGCGAAAGGCGGTGTCTCGTGCGATCTTCTGCATCCAGTGCGCGGCATGGTCGATGTCTGGCTCAGCCCATTGCTGACCATCACCATGCGGATAGGCGCCCAATGGAATGTCGACGAGCCGATAATCGACCAGGCAACTGTTGCTCCGCTGCATGAATTGCAGGTTGCCTGAATACGCGGTGCCGATGACCGGCTTTCCGAGATACATCGACTCGGCCAGACCAAGCCCCAGGCCTTCGGCTCGGTGCAGCGAAACGTAGCAGTCGCACACCGACTGCAAGCCCCACATCGTGTCACGCGGCAGGTTGGTATCGATCAGAACGATGCGCGGATCATCGGCGCATGCAGCTTGCAGCGCCAAGAAGCGCTGATGGGCCCGCTTGGCCCCTATCGACTTGAGCACCAGGTTCACACTACGGTCGGCAGGTGACGGAAACGCCAGGAGGAAAGCGCGTAGTACGGCCTCGGGATTTTTTCGATCGACGTACGAGAAAAAGTCGAAACTAAACAGAAACGTGAAGGGCTCCGCGGCCAACTTGAACTCGCTGCGATCAAATCGTCGCGGCAGCACTACGTGAATCGGATACGGAACGATTCGGACCGGCTTATCGCCCGCTGCCGGTCTGACGGAGTCGTACACATGGCGACTGGCTACCCAGACTTCGTCGACGAGTGCAAGTGACTGCCTCCAGGCGTCTGGAAAGCGCGCAAGCTCCCAGAACCAGTAACCGACGTTGTAGTGGCCCCTCAGCACCGAAGGACCGAGTGTGTCGAACAGTATCGGCGTCTGATCCGAATTGACGAAACACAAATTGGTTTCGTAGTGTGGTCGGGCCGACAAGTGCTGATCGAAACTTCGATCAGCAACTCGGTCTGCGATTCCAGCGTCAAAATTGATCAATGCGGCTGGCGGTCCGTGGTCTTGGGAAGCGGCGGCGAAGGCACGGGCGCACTCGCCGATGCTGAACTCTCCTCTGAAGTAGCCGATCAGATTGAACCCTGCTTCGCGGTCATCGGACAAGTGGGGCGACGCGGTCACACTGAGCGAGCTCCATAGAGAGAACCGGCTGACCGATCTCAAGACCACTTTGTGAAGCGGCTCCTGCATGGACGGTGGAATTCGGTAATAGAGCCGACGCATGCGGGTGCTTCGGCGAATCGAATCGAACGCTCGAAGAGCGAATCGCGACGCGGTCCCTATCACTACATCGCTATAGCGCCCGGAACTTCGGACCGCCTGCCTACGATGCGTGCCAGACGATGAAAACGCGCTTGACGATCGGTACTTCTCCAGTTCGCGTCTGGCGGAATCGATATGCGACTGACCGACGCCTACCACGCGCTGTCCGACGGCGACGAACCAGGCCAATAGTGCTTCACGCCCCGCTTCGTTTGACAGGTCGAACGAATCACGTAGCAGATCGCGCCGCCGCCATACTTCATGCAGCAACATTGAGATTCTGGGAGCAGCCTTCGGCAGTTGATCGGTCGGCTTGTCAAAGGCAGCGGGATCGATTGCAAACGGTTCGCGCGCGGGGCGAGGCGCACCGATGTCGAAGTGGCGGCGAAAGACTTGCCGCATTTCGGGCACGATTGAAGCACCGTTTCTCATCGCTCCGAATGCATACGGCGCCTTGGCAAACCGGTCGTACCCGTTCGACAGCAGTTCATGGATGTATGCGCGGAACACCGACGCGAACGAACCGAGGTCGGCTTCCGAGAAACGGGTCTGATGCTTCGAGAAAACCATCGGATCGTGCGGATCGATCCCGGAGAAATGAAAGAAGGCGATCGGCGCGCCGCCAGCCGTGTACTTATCGCCCACTTTGACAAGTGGCCGGTGCAACAGATTCCAATAGGCGACGTTGTAACCCGGATGCCGTAGTACGCGAACATCAGGAAACAAGCCCGGTGCCAGGTCAATCCACTTCTGATCGGTAAACAAGCCTGCTTCAGGGTCGACGAACGCGCCGAACTCCAGCCGCTGGGCCCACCAGTCAAGCATTTGCTTGCGAGACGGATGATCAGCAATCGCCACAAATCCGCAGTTGTAGACGCCGGCGCGCATGATGGACAGCTCGGACGGGGTCTTGTCGTCGAAAAGCGGAGCCGTGAGATGCGGCGTAAGAACTGCCAGCGCGCCTTTTTCAAATAGTTCCTCGACGGCGGCAAGGCGTCCGAAAAACTGGATGTCCGGATCGATATACATCACGCCGTCTCTTGCAGAATCGATGTGCTCGAAGATCCAGCGAAACACGTACGGCTTGACGGCAGTGTTCAGTTCCATCACGCCGTAGCGGAAAAAAAAGTGCTCGATATTAGGCAACGCAAGCGATTGCACCGGCAGCACCCGGCAGCGGTCGCCGAGCTCGCCTTGAGCAATTTGAGGGTCGTCGACGATGCATAGAACGAGCTCGCTGTCCGGATAGAACTTGCGGATCGACGCGAACAGGGTCTTCGCGTACGCGAGGTAATTGGTCGAGACGATCGAAAAGAAGACCGGTGTTCGGTCCTTTTGAATCATTGAAGGAGGTAGCCGCTTAACTGAAGGGGCGCTTACTTGATCGCGCGCAGCGTGAAATCCACTTGCAGCATTGGGTACAAAAATGCGTATCGCTCTTCATATCTGTCTTTGTGCTTGTTGGCCCAAGCGGTCAGCACCCGAGCGATGCCGGTGCGATGCCCCAGTGCGCCCCGGTCATACTCGCATGAGACCAGCGCGAATGCTGCTTTCGTATAACCGTAGCGGTAAAGTGGACGATCGGGGCAAAAGTAATCGAACGAGCGGGATGTCAGAGCGCGCTTGTGAGTCGGATCCGTATAGAAGTGAACACTGCTCATGAATGGCCCCGAGACCTCGATCGTCGCATCGGGGCTTGCGATACGCCAGACTTCTTCGACAGTCTTCACAAAATTGTCGACGTGCTCCAGCACATCGAGACAGATGATCCGTTCCCAGCTGTTATCGCTGAATGGATAGGGATAGACATTCAGGTCGTGAATCAAATCAGCCTGCGATCCGGGAATGATATCGACCCCAAACGCGCCGCGCCTCTTGTTAAACCCGCATCCCAGCTCCAGCACCCGCTCAGGCCTGGGTGACTCTGCGGCCGGTTCTTGAGCACGATGCGGCTGAACTGCGAGCGGCGGAGATTGTTCGGCAAGTCGGGCGATATCCATCGGGCTCATCGCTGGTGCGGCGCTGAGTGCAGGCGTAGCCGCGAGGCCAGCGAATGTATCAGACGGCGCTCCTGGTCAGTGATCGTGCGCGTGACCCAGCGAGCGGCAACGAAAGTCGCCAGGCTGCCTGTTCCCGCTGCGATAAACAGTCCCCAACTGGTTACATACGGTGCAACAAGAGTCAATAACAGCGCCTGCATCATCATGCCGATCAGCAACCCGCTCCAAAAGCGTACAGAGTCGGGGGCCGGCGCTACCTGCAATTGTCTGCGTACGAGCAGAAGGAAAATCAGCGCAGTGGACATCGCGGCCATGTTGGCCACGCCGGCGCCGATCAGCCCGTATGACGGCACCAGCAGCGCCATGGTTCCGAGCAGTGTAAGTGCCGTCACCCAGGCGAAAACAGCAGCCAGGCGCGAAGTTCCGGTACCGGTGATGACGTGCGTGGCAGGTGCGCCAATAGCAGCCACCGCGTAGCCGATCCACAGCAATTGCAGCAGCTCGACGGTTCCGGGCTGCAACGCCGGCCCAAGCCACAGCGCGAGAAACGGCGCTGAGAGAAGAAGCGCCGGCACCAGAATCGCCGCCATACTGATGATTGCAACCCGCTGCAATGCGTGCAGCAGGGCCGCCACCTCGGCGTTGCGCCCTTCGGCGTGCAGGCCTGCCACCGCGGGAAATGAGAAGCTGGTCAATGCCGCAATTCCGAACAGAGTCTTGTTCGCCAGTCCGACGCATAACGCGTAAGTCCCGGCCGCGGCAGGGGACGCGAACGCCGCAACGATGACTCGATCAAGCTGGAACGCAAGGACGCTCGATAGCTGCACCAACGAAAGTCCGAATGAGAATCGCGCGTCGGCACGCACTGCGCGGAAATCGGCCTTGAAGTGCATCCCGGCAGGCAGGTGCGAATGCGCCAGCCATGCACTGACAAAGCCGGTAAAAACGGTAAGCAAAATCGCTGTTGCGACCATTTCGACGATCGGTCTGCCATAGATCGCGAGCACCAATAGCGATAGCCAGAGTGCAATCGTCGCGGCCGTTTGTACCGCCGCAATGACTGCAAAACGTTGCTGCGCGCGCAAGACGATCCCAGGCAAGGCAACAACCAAGGTCACCATAGCCCATAACGCACACAAGCGAAGCAACGCTGTTCCTTCCGCGCCGATGGCCTGGTCAAAGCCCAGCAGCGATGCCAGCATGGGTGCGCCCAGCGCGATCGCTGCACCCAGCACCAACCCGATGGCGGAGAGCGCGATTGCATAGCCACCGAGAATGGCGCCCAGTTCCGTGCTTTGAACCTGCAGGCCGTCGGCAATGCGGCGCACCGCGGCACTCGACATGCCGAAGTCGAAGCTCATCGAGAACGTTGGTGTAATCAGCGCGATCGACAGGATGCCGAAAGCGGATGCGCCCAGTCGGCGGTACAAAATAGGCATTGCGATCAGCGCGATCAGTACCGGGATGGCAAAGCTTGCGAGACTGGCAAGTGCCTTTCGGCGCAGGCTCGGCTGCGAACTGGCGGGCGTTGCGATATCCACGCGGCGGTCAATCGCCGCGTACGCGTTGCAACAGGCGCGTCGTTGATCGGTCGTGCACAAAGGGAATGACGACCGCGCGCGCGCCGATCGACCGCGCCAACTCAGCTTCCGGAAGGCGATCGATCGAATAGTCGCCTCCCTTGACGTAGATGTCGGGCCGTATGGCTTCTATCGTCGCAAGCGGTATCTGCGCTTCGAAAATTGTCACCAGATCGACCGACTGCAGTGCCGCGATCACTGAAGCCCGATCGGACTCGGAGTTCAGCGGCCGGTCAGCGCCCTTTCCGAGCAGCCGGACCGATGTATCGCTGTTGACCGCCACGATCAACGACGCGCCGAGCGCACGTGCCTGCGCAAGGTAAGTGACGTGTCCCCGGTGCAGGATGTCGAACACACCGTTGGTCAGGACAATGGGCCGGGCAAGTTGCGTGACGGCCTGGGTCAGTTGATGAGGCGCTACTACCTTCCGCTCGAAATCGATCGATGTCATCGCGTTCTTGCAAAAGCACCGACGGCATCGCTTAGTTCATTGCTGGCCGCTGCCTCGCCCAGATTTCTGAACTCCGCCGTCGACAGACCTCTGGGCTCGGCGGGTCCCGGGCGGCTCAAGCCATCGGTCCCCAGCAGGTAGCGCAGCGGCACGCCGGCGTTGGCGGCTGCCTGCAGGTCGGACGCACGGTCGCCAAAAAGCGCGCTGTGTTCCAGGTCGAGATCCAACTCCCGCGCAGCACGAAACAGCATGCCGGCTGCAGGTTTGCGACATTCACATTCGCGCTTGTACGGACCCAGCGCTGCGGTCGGATGGTGCGGGCAATGAAACACGCCTTCGATGCATATCGAGCGCTTATCAAACTGCCGCAGCATCCAGCGGTTGAGCGCATCAAGATCGGCCTCCGAATACAGCCCGCGACCGATGCCGGACTGATTGCTGATGACGACCAGCGCAAACCCCAGCCGCTGCAGCGTCGATGCTCCTTCGAACACGCCGTCGATAAACTCGAAATCCTCCGGCCTGTACACATAACCGCGATCGACGTTAATGACGCCGTCGCGATCGAGAAAGGCGGCCGGGCGCGATGTCATTCCTGGTGTTGCGCCAGTAGCCACTCAACGTAGCTCGCAGTGCCTCGTTCGACCGCTTGAAAAGCGATGTCGCAGCCGGCAGCGCGCAATTGCGTCAAGTCAGCCTCTGTGAAAGCCTGGTACTTCGCCTCCAACGCATCGGGGAACGCGATGTACTCGATCGCCTGCTGATTCACCAGGCTTTGCAGCGACAGCGGCGCCTCGCCGCCGGCTGCGCGCACGGTGTTGATCACGGCGACCGCCACCTCGTTGAAACTTTGCGCGCGCCCCGTGCCGACGTTGTAGACGCCCGAGACCGGCTGTTGCCAGAAGTGCAGATTGGCTGCCACCACGTCGCCGACATGAATGAAGTCGCGCCGCTGCTCGCCGTCTGCATAGCCGTGGCTCGCCCGGAACAGCTTGACTCGACCCGTCCTGCGAAACTGATTGAATGCGTGAAACGCGACCGATGCCATGCGACCTTTGTGCGATTCGCGCGGGCCGTACACATTGAAGTAGCGCAAGCCGACGACCGGCGCAGTCAGACTGGTCAGGTGCCGGCGGACGTAGACGTCGAACAAGAACTTCGAATAGCCATAGATATTCAGCGGCGTCTCGCAATTTCGCTTCTCGACGAACTCGGCGCTTCCCCCGTAGACGGCCGCCGACGAGGCATAGATCAGTGGCACGTTGTTCTGTTGGCACCAGCCAAAAAGCTCGACCGAGAAGTGGTAGTTGTTGCTCATCACGTAAGCGCCATCGGTTGCCATCGTGTCCGAGCAGGCGCCCTGATGAAACACGATATCGATCTTCGACAATGCTTGACGCCGCAGTAACTCCATAAGGTCGTGTTTGTCCGCGTAGTCGGCAACATCGCAGTCGACCAGGTTGCGAAATTTGTCTGCCTGTGCCAGATGGTCAACTGCCAGGATGTCGCGCTCGCCCCGGTCGTTCAACGCCTTGACGTTGTTAGCGCCGATAAAGCCGGCCGCGCCGGTGACGACGATCATCAGAGAGCCGCGCCGAACAATTCGTCGTACGACACCGTCGACGAGCCGAACTTGCCCACCGCGATGCTGCCGGCCCGATTCGCGGCAAGCGCCGCATCGCGCAACGAAGCGCCCGCCGCCAGCATTGCAGCCAGCACCGCGATCACCGTATCGCCCGCTCCGCTCACGTCATAGACTTCGCGCGCCTGCGCCGCTATCGACCACGCGCCGTCGTCGGTGTAAAGCGTCATTCCCTCTTCGCTTCGCGTCAGCAGCACGGCTTCAAGTTTTAACTCCCGCCGCAGCGATTGCGCGCGTGATTCCAGATCGGCCTCGTTCTTCCAGCGGCCGACCACTTCGCGCAGCTCGGCCCGATTGGGCGTCAACATCGTCGCGCCGGCATATCCCGAGTAATCGTCGCCCTTCGGATCGACGAGTACACGCTTGCCGGCGGCGCGCGCTGATTCGATCATGCGCGCGATGTGCGCCAAACCGCCCTTCCCGTAGTCGGACAGAACGACGAGCTGGTATCGAGGCAGTAGCAAACCGAACGTGCCGAGCTGATTAAGTAAGATTTCGGTATCCGGATAGCGCTCGAAATCGGCCCGCAGCATCTGTTGATGCTTGGCGATGACGCGCAGTTTGACGGTGGTAGCAACATTGCTATCGACTTCGATATGCGACGTAACGCTTGATGTAGACAGCAGCCCGCCGATCGTACGGCCGGGCTCATCGTCGCCGACCACAGCGAGCAGCCCGACGGCACTGCCAAGCGCGGAAACGTTGCGAGCGACATTAGCCGCACCGCCAAGCCGTTCTTCGGAACGCTGGACACGCACCACGGGCACCGGTGCTTCGGGCGAGATCCGCTCTACGTCGCCAAACCAGTAGCGGTCGAGCATCACGTCGCCGACGACGAGGATCCTGCAATCAGCGATAGCTTTGCGATCGATTGGGGCCACGTGCGGCGCGGCGTCGGGTCCAGAGGGCACGAAGCTATTATTGCATCGGTGCCAGCGGCAACATAAAGGTGTGCGATGTTCTGGTTTGCTCGAAAGCCCGAGCGTCAGCCGACCGGTGAGCTGCCGATTCCGCCGCTCGAGATGCGCAAGCTGGTGGGCAACTTCGAGGAGCACGCATTCAACAATGCATCCGGCGCGCGCGTCTTCGAGGGCGTCGATGGATCGTCCGACGATTTCGTGTTCGACTTCGGCTGCGGCTGCGGCCGCATTGCCCGGCAACTATTGCAGCAGCGCGAGCCTCCAAAGCGATATGTCGGCGTCGACCTGCACAGGGGAATGATCCAGTGGTGCCGGCGCAACTTGCAGCCTCGCCATGCGAGCTTCGAGTTTCATCATCAGGATGTGTTCAACGCGGGACTGAATCCGCGCGGCCGGGTCAAGCATGCCCCGTTTCCGGCTCCCGACAAGGCAGTCTCGCTATTCACGGCTGTCTCCGTGTTCACGCACGTGCTCGAAGAAAGTGCCGCGTTCTACCTGAGAGAAATGGCGCGCGTACTCGGTCCGAACGGTAAGGCCGTGACCACTTGGTTCCTGTTCGACAAGGCATCTTTTCCGATGATGCAGCCATTTCAAAACGCGCTGTTCATCAACCCGCGCGACCTGAGCAATGCGGTGATATTTGATCGGGAGTGGTTGAAAGCAGAAGCCGGCAACGCTGGATTGAGAATCTGCGCCGCGAAGCCACCGAGCATTCGGGGCTTTCACTGGCACATTCACTTTGAGCTGGCGGTAAACGGCGCGGAGCACGTCGAATTTCCTGATGACGATGCCCCGGCGGGAACGGCTCCGCCGCCGTTACTGCCGCGTCGGGCTCACACGATCGATTCGGACTGACCCGGCGTGTCCAGCATCCACCGCAAGGTCTCTTCGAAATCGGCGTAGCGCAGCGTGCCGACGGTTTGCAGCAAGCGTGCGTTGCTTCCGACCAGTCGCGCAATTTCGTTACTGCGCACCAACGCGCTGTTGGTTTCCAGCCGCATCCGATGCCCGGTTATGCGCGCCAGGTCATCGACGATGTCGCGCAGACTGCGGCCCACACCGGAGGCGATATTCAGTACCCGCGATCGCAGTGGCGAATCGAGCAACTGTACATAAACGTCAGCCACCGATCGCACATCCAGAAAGTCGCGTTCGACATCCAGGTTTCCCAATTCGACGACCGGCGCGCGGCGCCGAAAGTGATCGATCAGTTTCGGCAGCAGAAATTGTGCGGCCTGGCCCCGGCCGATGTAGTTGAACGGGCGTGTGATCAGGATCGGTAGCTTTTCGAACCAGGTATGAGCCAAGTATTCCATCGCAAGCTTGCTGCAGGCATAGTGGCTAACGGGCGCGGTCGGCGTTTGCTCGGTGATCGGATCATCGTCCGCGTTGCCGTAAACCTGCGAAGTGCTGGCTAGTATCACTTTCCGCAACCGTGAAGCCACGCGTTCGAGCGCGCCCAGCAGCGAGGTCGTACCGATCGTGTTCACCGCGTACAGCGCAGCCGCGTCATCGTGCGCGACGAAGCTGATGCCAGCCAGATGAATTACAAAATCCGGCTGCGCTTGGTCAACCACTGCGATCATCGACTCCGGACGACGCAAGTCGAACTCCGGCTCTGCGGCGCGAATCACTTCGTAGCCACATTGCCGCAGCAGCGGCCCGACGTGCATGCCGGTAAAGCCGTCCAGACCGGTGACCAGCACCCGACCTCGATCAGAACGAGAAGCCGCTTGCATTCCGGCGCAGATCCGCCTCGACCATCATTTCGCAGAGCGACTCGAGCGACGTCTTCGGCATCCAGCCTAACTTGCTTCGAGCCTTGGCCGCATCGCCGATCAGCAGATCAACTTCCGCTGGCCGGTAAAAACGCGGATTAATTCGCACGACGACTGTGTCAGTGCCGGCGAGCGTTGCCGTTTCGTCGATGCCCTTACCACGCCACTCGATACGGCTGCCGCTTGCTTCAAACGCCATCGTGACAAAGTTGCGCACGGTTTCGGTGCGTCCAGTTGCCAGTACGTAGGTCTCGGGTTCCGTCGCCTGCAGCATCCGATGCATGCCTTCGACATACTCGAGCGCATATCCCCAATCGCGCTTCGCGTCGAGATTGCCGAGCTCGAGGCAATCAAGCTTGCCGAGTTTGATCTTCGCCACAGCATCGGTGATCTTGCGCGTTACGAACTCGCGGCCGCGTAGTGGCGACTCATGATTGAAGAGGAGCCCGCTGGCACCGAAGATGCCGTATGACTCACGATAATTTACCGTCATCCAGTGGGCATAGAGCTTCGCGACCGCGTATGGGCTTCGTGGATAAAACGCGGTGTCTTCGGTTTGCGGGACCGTCTGGACTTTGCCGAACATTTCAGAGGTCGACGCCTGATAGAAGCGGATGCCGCAGTTGACGATGCGTATCGCTTCTAGCAGGTGCAGAGCGCCAACTGCGGTGATCTGAGCGGTCGTAACGGGTTGCTCGAACGAAACGCCGACGAAGCTTTGTGCAGCCAGGTTGTACATCTCGGATGGCTCCGCGCGCTGCACCAAGTTGATGGCGGCGCCGAGGTCCGTCAGGTCATATTCAACCAACTGCAGGTGCGGATGCTGATGTATTTCGAGCTCTTCAATGCGCCAGAAGTTGACTGAGCTGGTTCGCCGATAAGTGCCGAAGACCCGGTAGCCTTTCTGCAATAGCAGTTGCGCAAGATAGGCGCCATCTTGCCCTGACACCCCGGTCACAATAGCCGTCTTCATACACGGTCGCTAGGCGACAAGCGCAACGGCATCGTTCCGTTCGACGGCGGTGCGCTTCGAAGCGGCCTCGATGCGAGGAGGCCAGGCTAGGCGAAGGTCTTCCGCCTCTATTGATAGATTTATCGAGTATGCGGGGTCGCTACGCAGCAAATGCCCCCAGCGCCGCTTCATCAGCAACGTTTCCTGCTCTGCCCGAGCCGTTTCTTGAAGCGTCGTTTCGCGGCCGCGTGTTGCCGATTCGTAGTGGATCATCTCTGCATAGGGTGTCCACACATTGCGATAACCGGCTTCTCGCACCCGCAGACAAAAGTCGATATCGTTGAATGTGACGAGCAACTCTTCGTCCATCCCCCCGACCTGGATGAATAGGGATTTTTTGATCATCAACGCCGCCCCCGTCACTGCACTGAATGACTGATGGAGAGCCGCTCTTCCGAAATACCCGAGTTCGCCCCGCTTCAAATTTCTGTGCACGTGATTCGACACGCCGACCAATCCCAAGATAACACCGGCGTGCTGCAACTTTCCATTGGGATACCACAAACGAGCGCCAACGGCGCCGATGTCTGGTTGTGTCGAAAATGACAGCAACTCCTCCATCCAGTCGACGGTAATGATCTTTATGTCGTTGTTCAGCAGACAAACATACTCGCCACTGGCCGCCTGCACGGCACGGTTGTTTAGCGCCGAGAAATTGAACGCCGAGTCATCACGCAGAATTCGAAATCGTTCACAGGGAAGTCCGTCAAGAAATCGAACGGTGTCTTCCTCAACGCTCCCGTTATCAACGATCACCACTTCGTAATTGCTGTAAGTGCTGCGTTCGACGATCGAGTCTATGCAAGGGGCCAGCAGGTCAAGACGATCTCGCGTGCAGATAATTAAGGAAACTTTTGGATTCGGCTGCGGAAGTGAGTATCTGACCCGATTCATCGTCGGTGCCTCAGGCGCGGGCACCACGCTTCCGTGAACCCCTCGTCGCTGCAAATGCTCGGCTACGGCTCGCCGTCCGGCGTCAGCTACATGACAGTTCATTGAACTTGTAAGCGAAGTGTGACTGGTAGCGCGCTTGTGATACAGGACGCGTGGCAAATGCAGCACCTGATCCGAGCACAGTCGCTCGATTACCCGCAAAACAAGATCGTAGTTTTCTGCCCCTTCGAATTCGCGACGGAAGCCGCCCACATCAGCGACCAAACTCCTACGGAAAGCAGCGAGATGGCGGACGGTGTTATGGGCTAGCAGTAGCTCGTAGTTGTAAGAGCACTTAAAGTATGGGTCGTATCTCTCATCGTTGGAATCTAGCTTGTCTTCGTCAGAATAAATAAGCGAAGCAAATGAATGAGTGACAATCGCTTCGGCGACGAAGTGCAATGCCTGTGGGTGGAGGCAGTCCTCGGCAGCAAGTAAAACGACCCAGTCGCCAGTCGCCTGCGCGAGCGCAAGGTTAGAGGCTTCAGCCATATGGCCGTTTGTATTTCGATAAACGACCCGAATTCGCGAGTCACCTTCCGCATAGTTGCGCAAGATCATTTCCAAGAGCGCTTTAGCGGGTTGGTCGCAAGCAATACATAACTCCCAGTTCGGGTACGTCTGCTGGCGCACTGAGTCGAGCGTGGCGTGAAGGAATGGCGCATTGGTGCTGCAAACTGGGATCAAAACCGAGATTGCTGGCTGCCAGGACCAACCGTGGCTGTCCAGCCCCTGCCCTGAAATCAAATTGGATTTGGCTTCGAACACCTGTATCCAGTCCGCGTAGCCTCTTTCTCCGGATTGCACGTCCATGTAGCGACGTGCAATCTGATGGCGCGCTTCCCAACGGCTTGCCGGGTCGGCGGTCGGTGCAATCGTGTCTGCCAACATACGGACGGCTCGACTAAAGCCGTCGGTCGCGGCGATGACGCGCAACATATGACCGACGGCGCGCAGTTTGCCGACGACCTCGATCTTGACGGTGCCCAAACCGAACTTTCCGGGACGAGCGACCGGGCGCAGGCGGGTCGCACGAAGATTAGTTGGAACGTTGAAAACAAGTTCCACGTCTGGCGCAAGCGCTGTGGCACGCGGGAAGGGAACTCCCAGCCCGTTGAAGTCGCCCGTACCTAAATCGAAGGAAAGTCGTGGCCAACTCCATTCGTCACGATCGACCTCTAATCGAAATTGCATTCGAACCCACTGACCTCGGAATTCTTCAAGACCAATCACTTCAAACTCTGGATCGCTCGTACTCGCGATCCAAGCACGGCAAGCCGGTTCCCCTTGCTGGTTTGCCGGTTGTATGTCTTGCACAGGGACCAGCAACAACTCGCAGCCGTGCATTTTTGCGCGCCGGATCATTTGCGGTCGCGATAATTCAGGGTCATTCGTAATACTCTCGATACCATTCCACGAAACGCGGGAGTCCCACATCGATGGTGGTGGTAGGCATCCACCCGCAGTCGCGGGAAATCTCGGTAATGTCCGCGAATGTTTCTTTTACGTCCCCCATTTGCATCGGCAAAAATCGCATTTCGGGTTTTTTTCCGAGCGCACCGGCCAGGACTTCGATAAATCGCAAAAGTCGCTCTGAGCGGTGATTGCCTAAGTTGTAAACGCGATGCGGAACACCGTCCGTGTCCTCGACGGGTCCGCGGTCAAGCACTCTAACGACGCCGTCGGCAATGTCTTCAACGTAAGTGAAGTCTCGTCGCATGTCACCATGGTTATAAACATCGATTGGTTGATCGGCCACGATGGCCTGTGTGAATCTGAATGTCGCCATGTCGGGCCGTCCCCAAGGTCCGTACACAGTAAAAAACCGCAGTCCTGTCGCATTTACTCGAAACTGTAACGAGTAAACGTATGCCATCTGTTCGTTGGCTCTCTTGCTTGCCGCATATAGACTCACCGGATGATCAACTTGATCGCTCTCGGAAAACGGGAGCTTTGTATTGCCTCCGTACACACTAGATGACGATGCGTATACAAGGTGGCGCACTGGCCGCGCTCGTATCGCTTCGAGTATGTTTAGGAACCCTGTTACATTTGTATCAACGTAGTCTTGCGGGTGTGTGATCGAGTGGCGAACACCAGCTTGCGCGGCCAGGTGCACAACACTTTCAATTGAGTGCTTCCTTAGGATTCGCTCGATATCCGCCCGATTGACGATATCAGCGCGCTCAAAAGTGAACTGCGATCTTGATCCAGTCTGCTGCAATCGCGTCAATCGCGAACGCTTCAGCTCCGGATCGTAGTAATCGTTTAGATTGTCAAGCCCGACGACGACATCGCCCCGTTGCAGGAGACGCTGGGCGACGAAGGAGCCGATAAAGCCGGCCACTCCTGTGACTAAAGTCGTGCCGCGATTCATCAGGTTCCGCGCCCAATCCCAAAGTACTCGAGACCAGCGGCGCGGACCGTGGCCGGATCGTACAAGTTTCTGCCGTCGAAAATGGCTTTCTCTTTAAGCGCACGTGCTAGCCGATCGAAGTTCGGACTGCGGAACTCTAGCCATTCGGTCAATACCGCGAGCACATCTGCGCCGTTCAGCGCCGCTTCGGCGGAACTTGCCAGTTCTACATTCTTGTTGCTGGCGACGATCGTTCGCGCATTGGTTAGAGCGACAGGATCGTACGCACGGACTCGCGCTCCCGCGCTTGTTAATGCATCGATGACCGCCAAGCTCGGCGCCTCTCTCATGTCATCAGTATTGGCCTTGAACGCGAGACCCCACAAAGCAATCGTGCGACCGCTCAGTTGACCTTGGAAGAAACGACTTATCTTGTCGGCAACGATACGGCGTTGTCGGGCGTTGACCTGCATAGCTGCGCCTAGCATGTCTGCAGGCTCCTCGTGACTTGCCGCTGCATGGGCAAGCGCACGTAGATCCTTTGGAAAACATGAGCCACCGAATCCTGCACCTGCATACAAGAAATGAGGACCGATACGCGGATCGGAGCCGATGCCATGCCTGACGTGTTCGATATCCGCCCCCAGCCGTTCTGCAAGGTTGGCCATCTCGTTCATAAAGGAAATTCGAACCGCTAGCATGCAGTTTGCGGCGTACTTGGTTAACTCCGCCGATCGAATGTCCATCGCGACAAGGCGGTCACGATTGCGGTTGAAGGGCGCGTAAAGCTGCCGCAATGTCTTGGCAGACTGGCTATCGTCTACACCAATGATTATGCGGTCCGGCTTCATAAAGTCTTCTACGGCAAACCCCTCTTTTAAAAACTCAGGGTTCGAGGCCGTGGTTACGGATAGTTGCTGGTGGCGCGTACTAATTTGCGAAGTGAGCGTGGCGCGTACACGCGCATTGGTACCCACCGGGACCGTCGACTTCACTACGATTAGCGAATCGCGCTCGATTCGCATGCCCAGCTCGCGAGCACAGGAAAGCACGTTCGACAAATCTGCTGAGCCGTCCTCACTCGAAGGGGTGCCAACCGCGATAAAGATCAGCGTCGCGTGAGCGACGGCGTCGTCGTAACTGGTTGAAAACCGAAGGCGGCCGGCGCCCGCATTGCGCTCGATGATCTGTTTTAAGCCCGGCTCGTGAATAGGAAGTTGCAGGCGTTGTAACCGTTCGACTCTGGCCGAATCGATATCAACACACAGCACCACATTGCCAACATCAGCCAAGCACGCGGCAGTTACCAAGCCGACATAGCCGCCACCGATTACTGAAACCTGCATAACTCATCCGGTAGCCGAAGAGCAGCTCATTGTACGGATTGATCTGTAACTACTTACTTGGGACCGGACGTGCAACACCCGCTACCTTTAAGGCGCAAAGGCTCGGCTCAGCTGGGATAAACTTCGTACGATAAACACATGGGCAGCCATGCCCTGCAACAATGATTTTCGTTACCGGGGGAGCTGGCTTTATCGGTTCGAACTTTGTTCATCAGTGGCTCGCGTCGATGGATGAACCGCTTGCTGTACTGGACAAGCTTACGTACGCAGGCAATCTTGAAAACTTGGAGTCCGTCGAAGCTCACCCTCAGTTTCTTTTCGTGCAACTCGACATATGCGACCGGTTGCGCGTCAGTGAATTGCTCGCCGAGCATCGGCCTCGAGCGATCGTGCACTTCGCAGCGGAAAGCCATGTGGATCGTTCGATCCACGGACCAAGCGATTTCATTCGAACCAATGTGAACGGTACCTTCGAGCTCCTTGAGGCGGCGCGGACACATTTCGACGCGCTTAAGGGCAGCGAGCGCGAAAGTTTTCGTTTCCTTCACATTTCGACGGACGAAGTGTATGGGTCGTTGAACGCGTCCGATCCCGCGTTTTCCGAATCGAATGCATATGCTCCAAACAGCCCTTACGCTGCGAGCAAGGCGGCATCAGACCATCTGGTTCGCGCCTACACGCATACATATCGGTTTCCTGCGATAACCACTAACTGCAGTAACAATTACGGACCCTACCAGTTCCCTGAAAAGCTAATTCCATTGGTGCTGCTAAATGCGCTCGACGAGAAGCCGTTGCCGGTTTACGGTGACGGCACCAACGTGCGGGATTGGCTATATGTGTTAGATCACTGCTCGGCTCTTATGCTCATTCTTAAGCAGGGCAGACTTGGGGAAACTTACTGCATCGGAGGAAAAGCGGAGAGAACGAATCTCGATGTCGTGCGTTCTTTGTGCGCTGCTCTGGATGAGATGCGTCCGCGAGCTGCCGGTCGGTATGAAGAACTAATCGAATTTGTGCAGGATCGTCCAGGGCACGATCGACGCTATGCTGTATCACCAGCCAAACTTGAGCTAGAGCTTGGATGGTTTCCGCAGACAAGCTTTCCCGTCGGTATTCACCAGACAGTGAAGTGGTTTCTGGATAATGAATCGTGGGCTCGTCGCGCCAGCTCCGGAGAGAATCGAACCCAGTTCGTCCGGCGCTTCGCCAGGCGTTGAGTTTTATCCCCTTGAAGGCGCAGTCATAGCAGAGGTTTGGGTTGAAGAGAGTTGGTAGTCTGGAGTTTCTACTGCAGGCGATTGCTTCCCGAGAGGCGGTTGTTGGCGTTGTCGGTCTTGGGTATGTCGGACTGCCGCTAGTGCTCCGTTTCGCGGATGCCGGCTTCCGAGTGGTCGGCTTCGACATTGATGAGAGCAAGGTCGAGGCTTTGAATGACGGCGTTAGCTACATTGAACACATCGACTCAGCGCTCGTGCGCGCGGCGCGTGACCGTCTTACCGCAACAACGGATTTCGCGCAGGCCGCCGACGTCGACGCACTCATCATTTGCGTTCCAACGCCGCTGAATGCCTACCGAGAGCCCGACCTGAGTTACGTGATCGGTACAACGGAAGCGCTGCTGCCGCATTTGCGGCAAGGTCAACTTGTTGTGCTTGAGAGCACCACGTATCCGGGCACGACCGAGGAGGAACTGCGGCCAAGGATCGCGGCCAAGGGGTTGACGGTAGGGATAGACATTTTCTTGGTTTTCTCACCCGAACGCGAGGATCCCGGAAATCTGAATTTTTCTACTCGCACGATTCCCAAAGTGGTCGGGGGAAGTACCGAGGCGTGCCGTGATGCCGGTATCGCTCTCTACTCGGCGGTAATTGATCGAGTCGTTCCAGTATCGAGCACACGCGCTGCCGAAATGACGAAACTGCTTGAAAACATTCACCGGGCCGTCAACATCGGATTGGTGAACGAAATGAAAATCATCGCCGACCGCATGGGCATCGATATCCACGAAGTGATTCGTGCGGCCGCTACCAAGCCGTTCGGTTTCGTCCCGTATTGGCCTGGCCCTGGACTTGGTGGGCATTGCATTCCGATTGATCCCTTTTACCTGACGTGGAAGGCCAGGGAGTACGGACTTCATACTCGGTTTATAGAGTTGGCCGGTGAAGTCAATAGTCGCATGCCGCATTGGGTGATCGAGAAGGTAACGGCGGCCTTGAACTCGCGTTGCAAGGCGGTCAATAACAGTCGCGTGCTCGTTCTCGGCATTGCCTATAAAAAGAATGTCGACGACATGCGGGAGTCGCCTGCAGTTGAGTTGATGGAGTTGCTGCGAGAGCGCGGCGCAATTGTCGAGTATTCCGATCCGCACCTGCCGGTGTTCCCGAGTATGCGGGAGCATCATTTCAACTTAACAAGCGTCAAACTCACGGCCGATGCGCTGAAAAGCTACGATCTTGTTCTGGTCGCAACCGATCACGCTAGGTTCGATTACGCGCTGGTTCTCGCGAATGCTCAGTTAATCGTGGATACGCGCGGCATTTATCTAGAGGCGTCAGACAAAGTGGTCAAGGCTTGACGTGATTAGTCTGAATGTGCCGATTACTGGTCGGCGAATCCGATTCGCTTTGGCCGGATGCGGACGCATCTCTGCTAACCACTTCGATGCCTTGAAGAAGCACTCGGATCGCGCGGAAGTAATCGGCGTGTGCGACGTAGATCGCGATGCATTGCGCATGGCGGCTGAGCGCACCGGCGCGCAACCATTCAGCAGCTTTTCCGAGATGATCCGCAATACGACGGCCGATGTCGTCGTGCTTGCGACCCCCAGCGGATTGCATGCAGACCAGGCGATCCAAGCTGCCGCGGCAGGGCGCCACGTGATGACCGAGAAACCGATGGCGACACGCTGGAACGACGGTAAACGCATGGTGGCCGCATGTGATGCCGCCGGAGTGCGCTTGTTCGTCGTTAAGCAAAATCGGCGGAACGCGACACTGCAGTTGCTTAAACGCGCGGTCGACAAGGGGCGTTTCGGGAGAATTTATTTGGCCACCATTAATGTCTTCTGGTCACGCCCGCAGTCGTATTACGACAGTGCCGCATGGCGTGGAACCTGGGAGTTCGACGGCGGTGCTTTCATGAATCAGGCAAGCCACTACGTTGATCTGCTTGATTGGTTGGTTGGTCCTCTGGAGAGCGTGCAGGCTTATACGGCGACACTTGCGCGTGATATTGAAGTTGAAGACACCGGTGTCATGGCCGTGCGTTGGCGGTCCGGTGCGCTGGGGTCAGTCAATGTGACGATGCTGTCGTATCCGAAGAACATCGAGGGATCGATCACCATCCTCGGAGAAGCTGGAACGGTCCGTATCGGAGGAGTTGCGGTTAACGAAATCAAGAATTGGGAGTTCGCGTCGACGGATGACGCTGACGCACGTATCGCCGATGCAAGCTATGAAACGACTTCAGTTTATGGTTTTGGCCATCCGCTGTACTACGACAATGTGCTTCGTGTCCTCCGAGGTGAAGATGAACCTGAAACCGACGGCCGCGAAGGATTGAAATCGCTTGAAGTGTTGATTGCCTGTTACCTGGCAGCGCGTGACGGCCGGCGGGTGTCGCTCCCTCTGGAATATTGATGGGGTTCGTTGCGCACCCGTCATCCATCATCGACGCCGGCGCCCGCATCGGCGACGACACTCGAATCTGGCACTGGGTCCATGTCAGTGCCGGCGCGGTTATCGGACGTAGCTGCTCGCTGGGTCAGAATGTCTATGTAGGCAATCGAGTTGTGATCGGCGATCGCGTGAAGATACAGAACAACGTTTCTGTCTATGACAACGTTACGCTGGAGGACGAAGTCTTCTGTGGACCGAGCATGGTTT
Organism: Burkholderiaceae bacterium; assembly: GCA_041747615.1. GTDB lineage: Bacteria > Pseudomonadota > Gammaproteobacteria > Burkholderiales > Burkholderiaceae_F > JACCZX01. The sequence continues at coordinate 22,862 of JBGTEW010000317.1, forward strand.
TCACGAACGTTTACAACCCTCGCAGCGCAATCGAGCGGAAAAGCGAGTATCGAGACACGTTGGTGCGGCGAGGCGCCACTCTTGGCGCGAACTGCACCGTGGTCTGCGGAGTTACGGTGGGTGAGTACGCGTTTGTAGGCGCAGGAGCAGTCGTGAACCGCGATGTGCCTGCCTTTGCACTGGTTATAGGGGTGCCAGCTCGTCAGCTCGGATGGATGAGTCGCTTCGGAGAGCGCCTCGACTTGCCTCTTTCAGTTGCTGCCACGACGCAGTGCAAAACTACAGGCGACCAGTACGAGGTATCGGGCGGCATCTGCCGTTTGGTTCAGGAGCATTAGGGAGTGGAATGGAATTCATTGATCTGAAGACTCAGTATTCAGCCCTAAAGCCGCAGATCCACGAGCGCATGCAGCGCGTGCTCGATCATGGGCAGTTCATCATGGGACCCGAGGTGGCGGAGTTAGAACAACAACTGTCTGCCTATACGGGAGCGAGTCACTGTGTCACCGTCGCCTCGGGGACAGAGGCTTTGCTGATCTCAATGATGGCGATTGGGATCGCGCCTGGTGATGAAGTCATTACCACCCCTTTCACTTTCGTCGCTACCGTGGAGACGATAGTTCTACTTGGAGCGAAGCCGATTTTCGTCGACGTCGAGAGCGACACCTGCAACCTCGACTCCACTCTGATCGAAGCAAAGGTTTCCAGCAGGACGAAAGCCATCATTCCAGTCTCCTTATACGGTCAGACCGCCGATATGGACGCAATTAACGAGATCGCGGAGAGGTATGGTCTCGCTGTCATAGAGGATGCCGCGCAGAGCTTTGGTGCAACCTACAGGGGCCGCCGTAGCTGCAACCTTTCTCGCATTGCGTGCGCCAGTTTTTTTCCGAGCAAGCCACTGGGCTGCTACGGCGATGGCGGCGCTATCTTTACCAGCGATCCGGCGCTCGCGCAGGCGATGCGCGAAATTCGGGTGCACGGCCAGCAGTCTCGCTACTACCACACGCGGGTCGGTGTCGGAGGCCGAATGGACACGCTGCAGTGCGCCGTCGTCCTTGCCAAACTCGAACGCTTCGAGTGGGAAGTGACGCAGCGGCTGCGTGTCGGCGCAAGATATAACGAGATGTTCAGCGCGTTACGGCAACCGGCACGGCCGGTCGTTATTCGTCCTGATCGCACGTCGGTGTTTGCGCAGTACACGCTGATCGTTCCGAGCCGGGATCGTCTCGCGGAGCGTTTGAAGTCAATGCAGATACCTACCGCGGTTCATTATCCACGGCCACTGAATGAACAGCCCGCGTATGAGGGGCTGTGCTCCCCTAACAGCACCCCGGTTTCATCGACGCTGGCGCGTCAGGTCATCAGCCTGCCGATGCACGCCGATCTCGCGACCGAAGTGCAGGACCGCGTGGTCGCGGCGGTCTATTCGGTGCTTCAGGAGGAAGCCGTGTCCGCGTAGGGACGGCGTCGGAGCGTGACATTAAAAGTTCTAACGGTCGTCGGAGCACGTCCGCAATTCATAAAAGCCGCTGCGGTATCACATGCGCTGGCGCAAGCGGACGATGTGGTTGAGTTGCTTGTACACACCGGGCAGCATCATGACCACAACCTCTCCGAAGTGTTCTTCGAAGAGCTTAGCGTTCCACAGCCTGCGTACCACCTTGGTATTAGCGGGGGTACACATGGCGCGATGACCGGCCGAATGCTGGAGGGGCTTGAGAGCGTTATAAGTGATGAGAAGCCTGATTGGGTGCTGGTGTATGGAGACACCAACTCCACCATTGCCGGCGCTCTGGCCGCCGTGAAGCTGCATGTGCCAATTGCGCATGTCGAAGCCGGTTTACGATCCTTCAATCTTCGGATGCCCGAAGAGGTAAACAGAATCGTGACGGATCAAGTCTCTACGCTGCTGCTCTGTCCGAGCTCAACGGCACTACGCAACCTGAAGAGTGAAGGGAGAACCGAGGGAGTCCACCTGGTCGGCGATGTGATGTACGACGTGGCCCTTGCTTTTGCGGGGGTCGCCGAGCGCCAGAGCCGCGCTTTGATTGCATTTTCATTAGAGGCCGGCCGATACGTGTTGGCTACTGTGCACCGAGCGGAGAACACTGACGATCAGAATCGATTGCATTCCATACTCAGTGCATTGCGGGACATCGCGGAAGAAATGCCAGTTATCTTTCCCATGCACCCCCGGACCCGTCGCGTCCTCGAGTCAGGGCCTCACACTTCGCTTGGCCGCATATCGGTAACCGAGCCGTTATCGTTTCTGGATATGTTGCAACTAGAGAAGAACGCTCACTCGATACTGACTGATTCGGGCGGTGTGCAGAAGGAAGCTTTTTTTTATGGTGTTCCATGCATCACCATGCGGGACGAAACCGAATGGACTGAAACAGTCGAGCTTGGATGGAATCATCTTGCAGGAGCTGACTCCGTTCGAATCTTGAACGCCTTTCGCCAACTCGGAAAGCCGGACCGGCGGCCAGATGTCTATGGCGATGGACAAGCGGCGCAACAGATAGTGCATCTTCTTCGCGGCAGTCGCGATCGAGTCCGCCGGGTCGCATGATTGTGTTTTGGAGAACGTTATGCGTGTTTATCTAACGGGCGCGTGCGGCCAGGTTGGCTCTCACGTCGCCGAAATGCTCCTGGAAAGAGGAGATCAAGTCTTTGGCATCGACAATCTCGCGACGGGACGCAAGGAACACTTGCCGGCGCACCCAAGGCTGAAACTCTTGCTCGATACGATCGCTGATCACGGCGTTGTCTCATCTACGGTCGAATCATTCAACCCGGATGTCATCGTTCATACGGCCGCCTCCTACAAGGAGCCAAACGATTACTACAACGACACACTGACCAACTGTGTCGGCGCCGCGAACTTGCTAACGGCGGCCAAGCAGCACCGAGTCGGCCGACTCATCTACTTTCAGACTGCGCTGTGCTACGGCCTGAAGCCGCTGCACCAGCCAATACGACTAGATCATCCAAAGCTGCCAGCCAACAGCAGTTACGCGATATCGAAGACCGCGGCTGAGGATTACATCGAGATATCGGGGCTCGACTTCGTGACGTTTCGGCTGGCCAACGTAATCGGGCCGCGCAACGTCAGCGGGCCGTTGCCGATTTTTTTTCAGCGGCTGTCGGAAGGTAAGCGCTGCTTTGTCACAAAGGCGAGGCGCGACTTCGTTTTTGTCGAGGATCTTGCGCGCTGTGTGCTAAAGGCCGTAGATGGTCAAGGCCGGGGCGCATATCACTTCTCATCTGGCACCGATGTGGCGATTCGCGAGCTGTACGACGCCGTGGTTGCGGCCATGCAACTGCCCAACTACCCGGAGCCGGAGGTTCGCGATCTCGGACCGGATGACGCCCCGTCGATTCTGCTTGATCCAACGCGTACCTTTGCAGATTTTGGTGCTGTTAGCTTCACGCCCTTGAGTGAGACGGTTGGTCGTGCCGTCGAGTACTACCGGAAGTTCGGTGTTACGGGCGGCTACACGCATCTGACCCATGCTGAACGCGCGTGAGCGAGTGCACGGTATCTACAGGAGGAGCTAGTTCTTGAAGCTGTTGATCACGGGCGGCGCTGGGTGCCTCGGTTCGAACCTTGTTGAGCACTGGATCCCGCGAGGGCATGAAGTCTTGGTTATTGACAACTTCACTACGTCAAAGCGCGAGACGTTGCCCGCGGTTGATCGTCTGACGGTAGTCGAGGGTTCCGTTGCCGATTCACATTTGGTGAATCGCATCTTTCAAGGGTTTTGTCCTGACGTGGTGGTCCATTCGGCTGCTTCCTATAAAGATCCAGAAGACTGGATTAGTGACGCAACCACCAATGTAATCGGCAGCGCCTACGTAGCAAAGGCGGCAAAACAAGCGGGCGCGCGACGGCTGATCAACTTTCAGACCGCGCTTTGTTACGGGCGAACTGAAGCGGTTCCGATTCCCATTGATCACCCCACAGCCCCGTTCACGAGTTACGGCATCAGCAAGACCGCGGGCGAACAGCTGATGTTGATGTCTGGGGTGCCGACCTTATCTCTAAGAATCGCCAACGTGACGGGTCCGCGCCTATCAATTGGCCCGATCCCTACGTTCTACAAACGACTGAAGGCCGGTCAGGCCTGCTTTTGCTCGGACACCGCGCGCGACTTTCTGGACATCAGCGATTTTTTGACGTTCATGGACATGGCAATATCTGACTCCGCCACTCACGGTGTTTACAACGTTGCAAGTGGACAGGCGCACACAATCAAGGAGATCTACAAGATCATTGCTCGACATCTGAGCGTGCCATCAACTGACGTCCGGGTCGTGCCGGCGGGTCCTGACGATGTCCCCGTCGTGGCGCTCGACCCATCTAAAACGACACGCGATTTTGGATGGGCTGCAGCAGTGGACTTTGACGAAACAATACGGCGTCAATTGCAATGGTACGATCGCCATGGAGTGTCGGACGTCTATTCCCATCTGCAGGAAGCGGCGCCCGCTGCGCAGCCGCACTAAATGAGCAGTCAGTTCAAAGGCGCCCGCATCCTGGTGGTGGGCGGAGCGGGATTCGTCGGAAGCAATCTTGTGCTCAAGCTGCTGGAGCACCGGCCAGCCCAAGTAATCGTTGTCGACAATCTGCTTTCTTCCGAAGCAAGCAACATCCCCGATGATGCCCGCGTGAAAATCGTGTTCGGGTCGATTACCGACGATTCGATTCTGCACAACCTGCCCGGTGACCTCGATTACGCCTTCCACCTGGCGTGTTATCACGGCAACCAGTCATCGATTGCCGATCCAATCGCCGATCACGACAACAACACGTTGACTTCACTGAAGCTTTTTGATCGGTTGAAGACCATGTCGGGTCTGAAGAAGGTCGTCTATGCGGCTGCGGCGTGCGCAGTAGCAGAGAAGACTTTCGACGCGCCGACGGCGACGACGGAGGATCAGCCGGTAACGCTGTATCACGATAGCCCGTATTCGATTTCCAAGATTGTCGGTGAGCTGTACGGCAACTATTATTTCGCACGATACAAGTTGCCGTTCGTCAAGGCGCGCTTTTCGAATGTCTATGGACCGCGCGAGATTTTGGGGGCCGGCCGCTGGCGCGGGACAATTCATACCGTCTGGCGCAATGTGACCCCGACCTTCATCTGGCGATCGCTTGCCGGGGAGGCACTGCCGCTGGATAACGGCGGCAATGCGAGCCGGGATTTCATCTATGTCGAAGACATGGCGCGCGGCCTGATGGCCTGCGCGGTCGAAGGCCAACCCGGTGAGGTCTACAACCTCGCCACTGGTACCGAGACTACTATCCTCGAGCTTGCGAAAACGATCAATCGGCTAACTGCCAACGCGACCCCGCCCGATCTGCGGCCGGCTCGCGACTGGGACCGGTCTGGCAAACGCTTCGCCTCGACCGAGAAGGCTTCGAGGGAACTGAAGTTCCGCGCGGAAGTTGAAGTTGAGGAAGGCTTGCGTCGCACGGTTGAATGGACTCGCACCAACCGCGAAATGATCGCGCGTTGCATCGCGCAGCACGCAAGATTGATGTCGCAGGTGGCCGCTTGAGCCGGGTGAATATTGGTTTGCAACGATGGACATAGTGGGGAAACGGTTCCTGGTCATCGGGGGCGCCGGTTTCATTGGCTCGCACGTAGCAGAACTGCTATTAGCTGAGGGAGCGGAGCATGTGCGGATCTATGACAACTTCAGCCGCGGTACCGTTGCCAATCTTCGGGACATCCTAGGTAGCTCGCGCGCTGAAGTATTTGCCGATGGAGGCGACATCCTGCATCGAGATCTGCTTGGCAATGCGATGGAAGGAGTCGACGGCGTCTTTCACTTGGCGGCGCTGTGGCTGCTTCAATGCTACGAATACCCGCGCGCCGCGTTTAAAGTTAATGTAGAAGGGACGATGAATGTAGCCGAGTGCGCAATGGCTGCCGGAGTGCGTCGCCTCGTGTTCTCATCATCTGCATCCGTATATGGAGAGCCGCACGAGGAGCCGGTCGCAGAGGATCATCCCTTCCTCTGCCGGGAATTCTATGGCGCAAGCAAAGCGTGCGGCGAGTACTTGTTGCGGGCCCTTAGCCACCGCTACAGTGGAACAGAGAAACAGTTTGAGTATGTTGGATTGCGCTATATGAACGTGTATGGCCCCCGCCAAGACGAGCGAGGTGCGTACACCGGGGTCGTGACGAGAATGCTCAACGCACTGGATCGTGCCGAGCCGCCTGTCATTCACGGCGATGGCACCCAAGCCTATGACTTCGTCGATGTCCGCGACTGTGCCCGCGCGAATCTCGTAGCCATGCGGTCGGAGCAAACCGACCGGTTTTACAACGTTGGAACTGGTATGAAGACGTCGATCGCCGACGTGGCGGCGTTGCTGATCAATTTGCTGAGTGCGACAGTTCAGCCGACGTACAGCGCTGGCGAACGTCCATTCGTTCGCAACAGAGTCGGGTGCCCTCAACGAGCAGCCGACGAACTGGGCTTCGTCGCCGCGATCCCTCTTCGGCAAGGGCTGAGACACCTCATCGAATGGCGCCGTGCCGAGGCAAAGCTGTGAGCGTCCACCTGGGAGTGTTTCGCGCGCTTGGGATGCTGGCAGGCTATCGAAGCCGGCTGTGGGAGGGCGTGCTGACCGACATTCGCGTGCGGTATGTCGGCTCGGTCTTCGGGCTGGCATGGAACGTAATATTTCCGATTGCGCAGCTGGGCCTCTACACCGTGATCTATGTCTACATATTCAAGATCCGACCCGCGTCGCTCACAGAGTATCAATACGTCGCACTCGTGTTTTCCGGACTAGTGCCACTGCTGTCCTTTAACGAAGCGCTAATGTCGGCGACGTCGTCGTTAACTGCGCATCGCAGCCTGTTGTTCAACACGGTGTTTCCGGCGGAGCTGCTTCCGGTAAGGGCAGCTGTCGCTACTCAAGTGCCAACGCTGATTGCGATGCTTGTCACGCTGACCGCGGGCTATGCACTGAGTGATACAAACTGGCGAGCTCCGCTGCTCGTGCCCGTGCTATGGCTCTTGTTGCTGATGTCCGCGATCGGCGTCGGTTGGATATTGTCTTTGGTGAGCCTGGTCGCGCGCGACATTCAGCATGGTCTGGGCTTAGTAATGCTTGCATTGTTCATCCTCAGCCCATTTGCTTACACACCGGATATGGTTCCGGAGGGTCTGCGTGCAATTTTGTACTTCAATCCTCTGTCTTACTACGTGCTGGCATTCCAGCAGGTGATCTGTTACGGGCGTTGGCCCGATACGTACGTTCTCGCTACTGCGGTAACGATCTCGATGGTTACTTTTTTCGCTGGATTCGCGTTCTTCCGACGCGCGAAGTTTGCCTTTTTCGACTATGCCTGAGCCGCTGGCAATTAAGTTGGAGAGGGTCTCCAAGGTGTATCGGTTATACGGAAGCCAACGGGCTCAGCTGCTCGATGTGATTGGCCTGACAAGGCTGGGCATCGGTTCGAGCGCGGCGACCCAGGAGTTCGTTGCGCTCAAGGACGTAACCTTGGACGTTCCGCGCGGTAGGCGGGTCGGCATTGTTGGGCGCAATGGCGCAGGCAAGACGACGCTGCTGAAGCTGATCTGCGGCAATTTTGCGCCGACTTCAGGATCAATCGATGTAAGAGGGCGGGTGCAGGCGCTGCTCAGCATGGGGGTTGGGTTCCATCCGGACCACACTGGCCGCGAAAATGTTCATGCCTCGTTGCAGTACAACGGCCTATCTCGCGGCGAGTATCAGGCTGCGATGGAAGAAATCATCGACTTCTGCGAACTCGGCCAGTTTATCGACCAGCCTTTTAAGACCTATTCGCTCGGCATGCAGGGGCGTCTGATGTTCGCCGCTGCTACGGCCATCAAGCCCGAGATTCTGATAATCGATGAAGTGCTCGGCGCTGGCGACGCTTACTTTGTGGCGAAGTCAAAACAACGGGTAGACAAGCTAGTCAACTCCGGATGCACGATGTTGCTAGTGTCTCACGGGATGTCAACAATACTCGAGTTATGCGAAGACGCCATCTGGCTGGAAGCTGGCAACGTTCGCATGCAAGGCGACGCGTTTCGTGTCGTTAAGGCGCTCGAAGAGGATATGCATGGGCCGATTAAGCGTCTATCGTCTTCTACCGTGATCGAAGGGCTGCCAAAGGTTGCCGGCATCGATCCCATCATTGGAGCCGCAACCAGTGTTGCTAGCCAGAATTTAGGTGCTGCCGTTAGGTCACGTGCGCGCCGTGACGGAATCCGTTTACAAGAACCGACATTCTTGCCACATGCAGACGCAGTTGAACTGCCTGCGGTCTCGATCTTGGAGGCGCAGACGATGCCATTCCAAGCGCCCGGGGGCGTATCGCGATGGGCGTCTGAAGAGGGAGTAAAGGTCTGTGGCTTTTCGATCCTGACTGCCAAGGGTGTGGGTAACACGATCCGCGCTCTGCAGCCGGCAAGGTTTGTGTTTTTCCTAGTTGCGGAGCATGCGGGGCGTTTCGAGTGTCGCTATGGCATCGTGCTAAACGACATGATGGGTAACGTTGCTATCCGCATTTGCAGCCCGCCTGACTTTTTCTCGATCGAACGCGGAGAGTTACGACGAGTTGAGATGACCCTAAACCCGAATCAGCTCGGGCCCGGTGAATACACCGTAAGTATTTCGGTGCTCGAAAACTCTGCGCTCGAAAGAATTAATTCAACTCGACGTTTCGATTTACTGAGTCGAAGCTTTGTGGTCAAGGTCGAGCTTGCCGATTCGTTGAGTGCGCTCAGTTGTGCCTTCTTTCAGTCGGCCGAGTGGTCATTCTGTTCCGGCACCGAAACGGGTTGACTGGTATCGAGATCGAGCAAAGTGCGGCTTTGACTTCGGCGCTGAGCGCCTGATCGGCGCAGTTCTTGCGGCTCCACATGAACTATTGGAAGGTGGCCTTTTAGACAGTGGGAAGGTATTACCGATGCAAAAGCTCCGGAGAGTGAGAGTGTTCTTTTTTGGCGATTCCATCTGCTTTGGACAGGGTGTGTCCCCACACAAGACCTGGGTGACGCGGATCTCCGATGCGTTAAGTCGAGCTTTCAAAGACAAGGCTGAAATCGTTGTGCAAAACCCGTCGATCAACGGCAACACGACTCGCATGGCTCTCGAGCGCATCGCTTACGACGTGCAGGCTCATCGGCCCGAAGTGCTGATAGTTCAGTTCGGCATGAACGATTGCAACGTTTGGGAAACGGACAAAGGCTGCCCACGTGTTTCGCCTGAAACGTTTGCCGCCAATCTTAGCGAGATCATTGATCGAAGCCGAACGTTTGGCGCAAGCCAAGTAATCGTAGGCGCGAACCACTCGACAACGCGCACCGTAACGAAGCTGCCTAACGCTGACTGCGTCTATGAGGATGCCAATCGTCATTACAATGCGATTGTGCGTGAAGTAGCGAACAGCAAGGGCGCGCAGCTCGCCGACCTTGAAAGGGTTTTTGACGACAGCGTGGAAGCAGGGAAACACCACCTTGCCGATCTACTGCTGCCGGACGAACTTCACCTGAGTGAGTCAGGCCACGACCTATACTTTGCTCACTATCTTCCTCTTGTCGAATCGGCAGTGACGGCTGTCATAGAAGAGCGGTCTGGCTCGGTTCTGCGAGGGGGCTGACGACGTCTTTAGTCCATTTCATGTTGCAGACGAGTCTCCTTGGTGTCCAACCATTTGCAATCGCCCGATGAATTCGAAATCCTCCACGGACCAATTCTGGAACCAACGCGCCGGTCGAGAGCCCGACATTGCGAAGGTAAACATTGCTGATACGGTTCAGCGGGACGCAGAACTTCAGTTTGTGTTCAAGCATCTTCCGGTTGGCGTTCGCATGATTGAAGTCGGTTGCGGCAACGGTTACGTTTCACAGCAATTGCGCTCACGGGTTGCTCACCTCGACTCGTTTGACTATGCCGAACGCATGATCGAGCAAGCGCGCACAACCTATGGTGAACAGAACAATCGCTTCTTTCACGATAGTGTTTTGGCGCCTAAATATGTAAAGCCTCCATATGATGTTGCGCTCTGCGTGCGTGTACTGATCAACCTGCGTAATGTGAAAGAGCAATGCTTGGCAATAAGCAATATGGCGGACTTTCTTCTGCCGGGTGGCCGGTTGGTTCTCGTAGAGGGGTACCGTGATGGGTTCGAAGCGATAAATGCCTTTCGAAAGAAGATTGGATTGCCCTCAGCAGAGCCCGCATCAATCAACTTCTACAGCTATTTGAGCGAACTGCTCCCACCTATCAACGAGCATTTTGTTATCGAGCAAACTTGGCATTCTGGCGTCTTCGACTTCTTAACGCGCATTGTCTATCCACAGCTGGTTGGTGCAGAGAATGCGAGGGAACCCGGCGAGTTTCACTCCAAAATCGAAGCTATCGTGCGCGCTAACGAAGCCCCGGACTTCGCCCGCTTCGCTCGTTTGCACGGCTTTGCTCTAGTCAAGAGGTAAGAGCGAGCCGTAAGCCGGTCCACCAAGCGCTGCGATGAGTTGCAGTACAAGAGAATCGGTAGATGGCCGGCATCTTAAGGTACTGGTCGCCTATTCGATGTCGTCCACGTTTGCCACAACGACGCTTGAATACTTATTGGCACTCAAGCGGTATACCGATTTTGACGTGTCCTACGTACATGCAACACATGATGCTGAAATAGATGTCGACTTTGACGAATTCGACGTGGTATTTCAGAACTATTGCGTGAGATTGTGTTTTGAAGGGTATGCGAGTCCTTCTTATCAGCAGCGTTTAAAAAAATTTAGAGGTCTCAAAGTGCTGGCTGTCCAAGACGATTACGACCGGACTTCGACCCTTCATCGAGGCATACGAGATCTTGGCTTTCACATGCTGGTGACATGCATCCCGCAGGATTTTTGGCCGCTGGTCTATCCGGTGTCGGAGCTGCCCGGTGTTCACATCGTGCAAGGCCTGACTGGCTACATGCCAGAGACGTTGACCGGAGTGGGACACCGAAGTCCATCCCTATCGAAACGGCGGACAGTTATCGGTTACAGAGGTCGCGATATCGGCGCCAAGTATGGCCGGCTCGGGTTCGACAAATTCGAGATAGGCCGCAGGATGATCGAAATCTGTTCGGCTCGGGGCATAGCGCACGACATTGCGATGGATGAGGCTAGCCGAATTTATGGGGATGCATGGTATGAATTCCTTGGCAGCTGCCGCGTCGTACTGGGCTCGGAGTCCGCCTCGAACGTTTTTGATTTCGATGGATCTATCGAGCGCACGCATGACGAATTGCGAGACCAGCTGGGGCGGCCGCCGACCTATGAAGAGTTCCGCCCATATATAGATCACGTCGAGCGCCAGTTCGACGTCGGGCAGATTTCACCGCGCGTCTTCGAATGCGCAGTGATGCGTACACCTATGGTTTTGTTTCGAGGGCGCTACTCAGACGTGATCGAGCCTGATGTCCACTATATCGCTCTTGAGAAGGACTTCTCGAATATCGATGAGGTTCTACTGCGCATCGAAGACATCCCAAGTCTTGAAGTCATGGCGGATAGCGCATACCAGCGCCTCGTTTCCTCCGGACTGTACGGTTACAGGGCTTTCGCCGCCAAGATGAAGGCGGAAATTGAAGCACAACACGAATTGCGAGCAGCCCGGGCACCGCTGGATTCCAAGGTGGAGGTCAGATCGATGTCGGGGGGCGGTGACGGTGTTGCGACGGAACTGCCAGTTAGGAGCATCGTTTTGGCAGAACGGCCGACTGCAAAGCCGAAATCCCTTAGTGATTTCCAACGAAAGCATGAGCGACTAGCGCTTGAATACTACGTAGAGAAATTCCCAGAACTTCAATCCTTCTATTCAAGCATGGTCCCCGCTTGTGCGGAGGAGGTGAGCAGGCTGGCGGCCGACTACACTGCCGCGGCCGAACTGGGCGGCCAGACAGCCGCAAGCTCAGAGGACATTCTGGTCCGAGTACAGGAGCCGGTTGCTGTGACCGACTTGTTCCTGCGTAGGTCGGAGATTGAGGAAAAATTGAGCTCTGTGGCCTCGCAGGTCGATGCACTGCGGCAACTACAAAAGGCGGCGCGACTGAAAAAAGATGACGCTGCCTTGGAGGCCGGATTGGAGCGCGAGCTTGAGATTCTTAAGCATTACTTCGTAGTAGGTCCACAGCTTTATCAGCAGTACAGCAATGCCTATCAGCGAACGCGCAACCAACTAATAGACGGCGCTAGGGAACTGCGCGTTTGGAATGATCTCCGGGGCTCAGGTGCCGCCAAGGCTTTAGGCCTCACAGATGCATCGGCACAGTCTCTTAAGAAGTTCGATGATTGGTTTCTGGAGTTTTATCCGTACGTCTTTCGGCACATTCCCTTTGAAGAATTGCGCGGCAAACACGTCCTTGAAATAGGGTTAGGGTACGGCACAGTAGCGCAGAGGCTGGCTGAGAGTGGAGTTCACTACGCCGGTTTGGACATTGCCACCGGTCCGGTGGCGATGGCGAAACACCGTTTGCAACATATAGGGGTGCGCGGGGACGTTAAGCAGGGCAGCGTGCTCACCGCGCCGTTTGCGGACGAGTCTTTCGATCTTATTATCGCAATCGGACGTCTACACCATACCGGCGACATGTCACGTGCGATAGCCGAGTGCTACAGAATGCTTCGTCCCAGGGGCAAGCTGATAGCAATGGTGTCCTACGCCTACTCCTATCGGAGATGGGTGCAAGCGCGAACCGAAACACTTCGGTACTTTAAAAGGGAGCGCTTGGGATATCGGGGAGTAGTCAGATCTTTGCGCGAGCTCGGAAGGTGGGATCACGACCATCACTCGGAGGGGGACGCGACTGCCACCGAATTTGTTTCGATCGCCTCA
>JBGTEW010000318.1:0-12395 GCA_041747615.1 Burkholderiaceae bacterium
GCACGCGCACGACGCGGCGGCGGCGGGGCGCAAACGCAGATGCGCGGCGGCGACCATCACGCGAAGATTTTGATCGATCTGGCCGATGCTTATCACGGTGCCACGCGGCCGATTGCACTGCGCGCGGCGCGCCTCGACGAATCCGGACATGTGGTCACCGACGAGCGCGTGCTCGACGTGCAGATACCGAAGGGGGTCAAGGAGGGGCAGAGCATCCGGCTGCGCGGCCAGGGCAGCGCAGGACTGGGCGGCGCGCCGGCCGGCGACCTGTATCTCGAAATCCATTTCGAACCCGATTCGGGTTATCGCATCGACGGCCGCGACGTCACGCAGACGGTGCCGGTAGCGCCCTGGGAGGCTGCATTGGGCGCAAGCATTGAAGTGCCAACGCCGTCCGGAAGAGTCGAAGTGAACGTGCCCAAGGGCTCGGCCCACGGCCGCAAGCTGCGGCTGAAAGGACGCGGCATTCCGGGCGATCCGGCGGGCGATCTGTATCTGGAGCTCGAGTTGACGCTGCCTCCCGCCAACGATGAGAAAGCGCGCCAGTTATACGAGACGATGGCGCGCGAGATGTCATCCTTCAATCCACGCCGTTCCATGAAAGGCGAGTCATGACACGGGAGACCTTGCTTAGCGGCGCATTGCTCGAAGAGGACGCGCTGGACGTACAAGAGCTCGCCAGCGCTTGTGCGGTCGGACCCGAGTGGGTCGTCGAACACGTACAAGCGGGCCTGCTTTCGTGCGCCTCATCGACCGGCGGCGAAATGCGCTTCGCCAGCGCACAACTGATCCGCGCGCGCCGCATGGCGACCACGGAGCGCAGCTTCGATGCCAATCAGGAACTGGCAGCGCTGGTGGCCGACTTGATCGAAGAAGTGGAGCGGCTGCGGCGGGAGTTGCAACGATAGGCGGTTACGTCTTGCGCACCTTGATCGTGTACTTGCCCATGCCGCTCGCCCGGTTGTAGTGCCGCACCTGCACCCAGTACTTGCCGGCGACCAGGTCCGAGGAGATGCGCGCGTTCAGATCGACCCCCGAGTCATCGTCTTCGGCAATCAGCGCTGTCTCACTATCGGGGCCGAAGAGTTTCATCACGACATCGGTCGGACCGCGCGTGTCGCCTACATAATGGCCGTCCGCCGCCGCAGTGAAAGTGAACAGATCCTCCTCGCCCATCTTGCCGATCGTGGCCGGCGTGCGGCGCGCCGCACCGACCTTGAGCTCGACTGCGTTCGACACCACACCGCCGGTTTGCGGATACATCTTCGCGCCGGCAATAAACTCCTGGTCCATGCGCGACAAAACTTCGCTGGCCTCGGTGCCGATGCCGTTCAAGGTCCATGACGCAGGAAAGAAGTACAGCATGATCGACGCGGGATCGAACGCCGTTCCGTTGACCTGATCTGCCTGGTACCTGCGCAGGATATTGTGGCGCGTCGTCGCCTCGTCCCAGAAGTTGGGAGACCGGGCCATCTCGCGAATGACGACCGACTCGTTCCACTGAATACCGCCGGCCGGATTCTGGTGCTCGTGCGCAAGACCGATCGCATGACCGAACTCGTGCGCAGCCGTGCCGCCGTCGAGGAAGCCGAGATTCATTGTCGGCTCGCTTAACGGAATGCTGCGCGAGTCGGTACCGAGATACGACCACGCGCCGTCATCGGGATCGAACTTGATTCGGATTTCCGCGTTGGGCGCGTTGTTGAAGTCGAACTTCAGGTTCGCCACCTGCGACCACCAACCCGCCTGCGTGCGTGCAATCCCCTGCTCGGCCGCTGTGCCGCCGATGAACCGCACGCGCAACGTCGAGCCATTCATCCATGCCTTGCCGATCGGCGATATGGCACGTGTCCGGCCCTGGGGTCCGCGCGTTGTGCGCTGCAGCCGCATCAGCTCGCGCGGCAGAACACGATCGATACAAACTTTCGGTCTATCAGGCATCGGTCGTGCCTCCGTCGAAAAGATACGCCCGCGCAGAGCGCAGACCCGAAGCGTCCGCTTTTGCCGGCGAAAGATCAACGTGAATATTCACTGTGCTTTTCGACGGTTGGAATGGCGCAGCGCTGCGGTAGCGTGTCCGCGCGGATTGCTTGTCTTCCCGGTTGCGCCGCCGCGCGTTAGGTCACCAGCCATTACGAAAGGATTGATATGAAACGCTATGTATTAGCCGCATTGATGCTGGCGGCAAATGCCGCGCTGGCACAAGTGTCGGTCAGCGTCGGGCAGCCCGGTTTCTACGGGCGCATCGATATCGGCAGTGCGCCGCCGCCGCGATTGATCTTTCCGCAGCCGGTCATCATTCGCCAGGTACAGGTCGTGCAACCGGTACAACCCGTTTACCTGCGTGTACCTCCCGGCCATGCGCAGAAGTGGAGCAAGCACTGTCACAAGTACAACGCATGTGCGCGGCCGGTGTATTTCGTGCAGGACGATTGGTACAACGAGGTCTACGTGCCGCACTATCGCGCCGAACATCGCGGCCCTTCGAAAGGCAAGGGGCACGGCAAGGGCAAGGACAAGTAGTCTGCCCGTTTAACTGTCGAGCGCCAGGAACACGTTGTTCAACCCTTCGGCCAGCGTCGGGTGCGCGAAGATCGCTTCCTTTAATGCCGTGTACGGAAGTTTGCCCATCATCGCGATCTGCAGCATCGACATGATCTCGCCGCCCTCGATGCCGAGCACCGTGCAGCCCAGAATCTGATCGGTTTTCGCATCGATGATCACCTTTACCAGTCCGCGCGACTCGTCCGTCTCGAGTGCGCGCGCGATGCCGTTCATCTCCATTTTGGCGACACGGATGTCGAGGCCACGCTTGCGCGCCTCGGTTTCGTTCAATCCAACCTGCGCGAGCTGCGGGTCGATGAACGTCGTGTTCGGCACCAGGCGGTCGCCCAGCCGCGCGTCGAGGTTTCGCAACCATCGATCGCGCACGATGCGGTAGTCGTCGTATGAGATATGGGTGAACGCCGGACCACCCTTGACGTCGCCGAGCGCATGGATTCCGGGCGCAGTGGTTTGCAGGGTCGAATCGACGACGATGAAGCCGGACTTGTCGACGGCCACGCCGGCGGCGGGAAGATCGAGACTCTCGGTGTTCGGCCGCCTGCCGATCGCGACCAGCAGATGCGAGCCGGTCACTGACCGCGCGCAGCCGTCGCATTCGTAATGCACGGTGATGTCTGCTGCATCGTCGCGTTCGATGCGCTCGATGCGCTGCACGGCGGAATCGGTGTCGACACGAATGCCGTCCTCCTCGAGGATCTTGCGCACGGCATCTGAGATGTCCGGATCCTCGCGCTCCACCAAACGCGGGCCGCGCTGGACGATCGTCACCTGCGACCCGAAGCGGCGGTACATCTGGCCGAACTCGAGACCGATGTAGCCGCCGCCGATGACGAGCAAATGCCGCGGCAATTCTGCGAGCTCCATCACGGATGTCGAATCGAGGTACGGCACCGACTCGAGCCCGGAGATCGGCGGCACCAGCGGTCGTCCTCCGCTGTTGATCACGATCTTGGGAGCGCTCAGGCGGCGCGTTCCGCCGTCGTTGAGTTTTACGTCGACCGTAGCCGAATTGACGAACGACGCCGCGCCGAACAGCAGCGCCAGATTTTCCGTGTGCTGCAGCTTGTCGGTGCTGTAGTTGCGGAAGCGCTCGACGATCACACGCTTGCGCGCGCGCACTGCCTCCATATCGACACTGACGCTTGGGACGCGCACGCCGTAGTCGCCGGCGCGGCGCGCGAGATAAGCCACGCGCGCGCTCGCAACCATAGTCTTGGTCGGCGTGCAGCCGACGTTGATGCAGGTTCCGCCGACATGTTCGCGTTCGATCAGCGCGGTTTTCCAGCCAGCGTGAGCCAGCTCGGTGGCGAGTGGTTTGCCCGCCTGGCCGCTGCCGATGATGATCGCGTCAAAACTCTCTGTTTCGCTCTGCATCAGCGTGCTGCCGAAACGAGAGTGATCAAACGGCGGTGAGCTTCGATCGCGGCCTCGAAGTAACGGTCTGCAGCGCTCTTGGCTCGCGCGAACCTAGTCAGCGGCTTCCATCGCAGCGGTGTATTTCCCCTCGCGCGCTGCGCCGTTCAGCCGGGCACGCTTGAGCAACGCGTTCTGAGCGTTGCGCATATTCGTGGCTTGCCCCTTCCAAGCCTGCAGCGCTGGCTCCTGCAGCGCGCGTCCGTACGAGAAGCTCAACTGCCAAGGCTGTGGACCAATCCTGTTCATTGCGTCCAGATTGGCCGTCGCTTCGGCAGGCGTCTGGCCGCCGGACAGGAAATTGATGCCTGGAACGGCCGCGGGCACCGTGCGCCGCAGAACACGGATTGTCTGCGCGGCGACTTCGGCAGGCTTTGCCTGCTGCGCGTGTTCCTTGCCGGGCACCACCATGCTCGGCTTCAGCAGCGTGTGCTCCAGCACCACCTGGTGTCGATACAGCGCATGGAAAACTTCGTGCAGCACGGCCTCGGTGACTTCGGCGCAACGCGCGATGGTGTGATCGCCATCGATCAGAACCTCGGCTTCGACGATCGGAACGACGCCTTGCTCCTGGCAAATGGCGGCATAACGCGCGAGTGCTTCCGCGTTCGCTTCAACCGCCAACCGGCTCGGCAGCGTGTCGGAGACGTTGTAGACGGCGCGCCACTTGGCAAAACGGGCACCCTGCCGCTTGTAAGCGTCGAGGCGTTTCGCGAGTCCGTCCAAGCCCAGCGTGATTTCGTCGCCCGGTGCCAGCGCCAACGGGATCTTGCCGGCATCGACCTTGATGCCGGGCACGATGCCCTGCTGCGCGGCCACCTTCGGTAACGGCGTGCCATCGTCGGCGCGTTGACCCAGCGTTTCCTCGTACAGGATGACGCCGCTGATGAACTCGCCGAGCCCCGTTGAACCCAGCAGCAGACTGCGGTAAGCGCGCCGGTTGTCTTCGGTCGACTCCAGGTCGATCGCCTTGAATCGTTTGGCAATCGTCGGACTGCTTTCGTCGGCGGCAAGAATCCCCTTGCC
Organism: Burkholderiaceae bacterium; assembly: GCA_041747615.1. Taxonomy (GTDB): domain Bacteria; phylum Pseudomonadota; class Gammaproteobacteria; order Burkholderiales; family Burkholderiaceae_F; genus JACCZX01. The sequence continues at coordinate 5,005 of JBGTEW010000318.1, forward strand.
TTGCTGAATCAGCGCTTCCACCGTTGCTTGAAGTTCGCTTCGTATGTCCATAAAGTGTTCCCAGTCGCGAGCGCTCAACTCCGCTCGCCGGTGATGTAGTGTTCGAGCTGTTGAATGACGAATTTCTGCTCGCAGATGATGTCTTTTACCAAGTCTCCGATGGAGATGACGCCGATCAGCTTGCCGCCGTCCATGACCGGCAGGTGACGCAGCCGGTTTTCGGTCATCAGCATCATGCATTCCTGACTAGTCTGGCCAGGGCGAACGAACATGACCGAGGACGTCATGATCTCGCGCACTGGCGTGTCTTTCGACGACCGTGCCATCAGAATGATTTTTCGTGCGTAGTCGCGTTCGGTAATGATGCCGACGATATTCTCCCCCTCGGTCACCACCAACGCGCCGATGCTCTTGTCCGCCATCTTTAGGGCGTCGAACACCGAGGCCGAGGGCGTGATGGTGTAGACGATCTGGTCAGGTTTTGACTTAAGAATATCGGAAGCGGTTGTCACAGACGGTTTTCCTAGTGGTCAAGGCCATACGGCGGCAAGGTGGTCAGGCGAGGGTCATCGACATGGCCTCCGGTCGTGAAGTGATAGAGGGACTGAAACGTTGCGTCGTTGAATCCAAACACCTGATGGACTGGGTCGTCAAAGAAACAGCCGATTCCCGTTGCACGCACGCCCATCGCCTCCGATTCCAGATAGAGCACCTGGCCGATTACTCCTGTCTCCCAGAAAAGTCTGCGGTAGAACCACGGCCCGTACCGCCGCAGGCTGGATTCGAATTCCGCGATCATCCCCAGGGAGAACGCTCCGTCACCGGCGATATTCTGACCGCAACTGACCGCGGCTGCCAGTTGCCGCACATCGCCTTGCTCGAGGAGAAACAGAGGCAAATCGTCAGTACAGCCAGGCGGTCTCGTCCAAGCGAACTGTTGGTACGTCGCCTGTTTGAGCGAGACTACTTTCGTAGGATCACGCACCAGCATGTAGGCACCGGGAACAAGGCCATCGACCCGATGGACGAACAGGGCAAGATGAATCGTCGGCTGCCAGGGCAGCGCGTCCCAGGGCATCGGACGCCGACACAGGTCGCGATCGACCCGCGGCATCACGCGTGCCAGCATCGTGAAGAAGCTGGCGACTGAAATTGACGTTTTGCCATCGAACGCAAGCGCGCTTCGTCGCTGACGGATCACCCATCCTGCTGTTGGCTGATCCGGGTACAGGTTCGACGCATACGCAGTCGGGTCAAGGCGCTCCACCGTAGGGTCGTCGTGATTCAATTCGACGACCTTCTGTTCTGTACTCGACTTCCACGATGCGACTTCCACCTGGTTGAGGATCTCCCATGGCACAGGATCGTCTCGACTCAGCCGGTTGGCCTTGCCGTGCCAAATGTGGCTCGTCAAATCGCGAACAACATCAGAAGCGAGGGACACGGGCAAGGAGAATGTCTTGCCAGTGACAAGACCGGCACTTTGATCGGCGCGCCAGATGACGGCGAGGCAATCAGGGTGCTCCCGCTCCGCCCCTTCGAAATCTCGGAGTTGGTCCAGACCTAACAAAGCGGCAACCGTGTCATCGGCGAGGCCGTTTAGCAGCAGCATGCGCCAACCCAGGGTCTGCGCCGCAATGCGAGCGCTGCCGATCGCGTGACCAACGTCATGCTGACAGTAGCGAAAGGCTCGCTCTCCGTACTTCCACGTCTCCCGCCAGTTCACCGAGGCAAAGCCAACCAGAAAGGCGTTGGGCGGAAATCCTCGTAGCAGCGAAGCGAAGCTTTTCTTCGGCAACTCCGCTCGCAGCTCCAGCGCATGCTCCTCGGCCGTGTAGTGATAAAGCCCTGGGAATGGCGAAAGGCCCAGGACTGTGTCAATCAACAGATAACCTTCGGTAGGATGCAGGTTACCGCTCGATGGATTGGTTCGAAGCGCCCAGCGGACATCACCGGCCTGCTTCCACGCCGAAATAGCCAGCGAATACTCAAAGAAGCGCGAAAGAGTGTGGTCGTTGACGGGTGCGCTCGCGATAGCGCCACGGCGATACAAGTTCTCGTAGAACGGCGACGAGGGCGCGTCGTCGGGCTTCAGGACCGGTAACCGAATAAGTGGAGATCCCTCGTATCGTCGAAACGGATTCGGCTGATTCGCCCAGTCCATGTAACCAAGTGAGCGTGCATAGTGGGAGAAGTGGTGTTTCGTCTGCAGGTGGTACCGCATTACCACTTCCAAAGGATCGCCTACTTCCACACCACTCTTCCCGCAGAGTCCACTGCCCTCGTTCAGTATCGGCTCGTTTGGCGCGGAAGACGAATTCAAGCGCAAGACCCGGAGTTCAGCGATCCCCGGCAAGGTCTACTGTTCAGCCATCGATAAGATAACTAGAGAAGACACGTGAACATGAGCACGAAATCAGAAATACTCGCCGCCGCGGCCGTCAGCGATCCCCGCTGGAACGCTGTTGTGACACGCGACCCGGAAGCTGACGGCAGATTCTTCTACTCGGTCAAGACGACTGGCGTGTACTGCCGCCCGTCGTGCGCAGCACGCGCGGCACGGCCGGAGAACGTCGAGTTTCATGCCACCGCTGCGGATGCCGAGCGTGCGGGCTTTCGCCCCTGCAAGCGCTGCAAGCCGGAACAGCTTCCGCTCGCGGAGCAGCACGCAGCGAAAATCGCCGCGTTATGCCGTCTCATCGAAAACGCCGAGCAGATGCCTACTCTCGCGCAGCTCGCGAATCGCGCAGGACTGAGCACGTTCCATTTTCATCGCGTGTTCAAGGCCGTTACCGGAGTGACTCCGAAGCAGTACGCGGCTGCACATCGCGCGCGGCGAGTCAAGGCCGAGCTGGCTCGCAGCAACACAGTGACCGAGGCGATCTACGGCGCCGGCTACAACTCTAACGGCCGCTTCTACGAACAATCGAACAACGTGTTGGGCATGACGCCGACCAACTACCGGGCCGGCGGCGCAAACACGGCGATTCGGTTTGCGATCGGCGAATGCTCGCTCGGCTCGATACTGGTCGCGGCCAGCGAGCGTGGCGTGTGCGCGATCCTGATCGGCGACGATCCAGATGAACTGGCGCGCGATCTGCAGGATCGGTTTCCCCGCGCGCATCTGATCGGCGGCGATGCGGAGTTCGAGCAACTCGTGGCCAAGGTCGTGGGATTTGTCGAAGCGCCCGCCCTCGGTCTCGACTTGCCGCTCGACGTACGCGGCACCGCATTCCAGCAACGAGTGTGGCAGGCGTTGCGCGAAATCCCCGCAGGCAAGACGGTGAGCTACTTGCAGGTGGCCCATCGAATCGGCGCCCCTAAAGCCGTACGTGCCGTGGGTGCCGCGGTCGGCGCGAATCCGCTGGCAGTGGCCGTTCCTTGCCATCGCGTGATTCGGAACGACGGATCGCTGTGCGGCTACCGCTGGGGGGTCGAGCGCAAGCGCGCACTCATTGAGCGAGAAGCGGTTGCATAGCGGCTGAAATTCCGCATTTGCAGGGGAGGCGCTAAGCCGTTCGCACGACGGTAAGCGCCTCGCAGCGCCGATAGACTGGCCACCTATCAGATTCCGATTTACGCCCTCCTATGCTGACTCGCCAAAAGTTATTTAGCTTGCGCACGTTGTTACACGCTGTGTTGGCCTTTGCTGCCTGCGGTGCGACGAGCGCCTTTGCGCAGGCCGGAAATGCGGCTAACGGCGCGACTGCCTACACGGAGAGAGTAGCCGGATCAAGCTGCCAGGACTGCCACGGTTTTGCCGGCACTTTTCGTGACTTGCGGTTTCCCGGTGCAAACGAAGCGACGATCCGCGCAGCCATCCAAGCCGCTATCAACAGCAACGCCGGCCAAGTGATGGGTGTGTTTCAGAACGCCCCATGGTCGGCGCAGAAAACATCCGACGTCGCAGCTCACCTGGTGGTCGCGATTACGCCGCCACCGCCACCGCCGTTTGCTCCGTTACCAACGCCGAGTGCAGCCCCAAGTCCGGTCGCGTTTCCCAGCACGGCCGTTGGTGCTACCAGTGCGCAGATCGCGGTTCTTCTAACGAACAGTGCCGGCACAGCCATCACGCTTGGAAATCCGGCAGTAAATCCGGGCACCGGACAGGTCGCCAATTTTAGAAGCGCTACAGTTGCCGCAGGCCAGACCGCGTGCGTGAATGGCGGAGTAATGCAACCCGGCGCGAGCTGCTCGATCGGCTTTGAGTTCGTTCCAACCACCGCCGGTGCTAGCACCGCCACCTATCGCGTCACCTTTGTCGGCAACGTGCCCGCCCGCGACATAACGCTGCAGGGCACTGCGACCGGAGCTGGCGGTTCTACTGCACCGACCTCGTCAGCAAACGCGCCTTTGAACGCCGGCGCTGGCGCACTTGGCTGGATGAATTTGCTCGGACTGCTTGCACTGCTTGGATTGAGCCGGGCACGGCGCAGGTAGTCGCGCCGTTCCTCCAATTAAAGCGCCGGCCTTCGGCGCTTTTTTTGCGTCTAAATTTCGCTATCGATGATGGGCGGGTGACTGACACAAGTGACGCAAAAGGCCCGCTTACCTGCGGCGATCTGGACACTCGGCTTTGTCAGCCTGCTAATGGACATCTCATCCGAGATGATCCACAGCCTGCTGCCGGTGTTTCTGGTCACGACGTTAGGTGCGAGCGTTCTGGTAGTCGGATTGATCGAGGGCGTTGCCGAGGCGACCGCATTAATCGTCAAAGTGTTCTCAGGTGTGCTGTCCGACTATTGGCGCAAGCGCAAATCGCTTGCCGTGCTCGGCTACACGCTGGGCGCCTTGTCAAAGCCGCTGTTCGCGATCGCATCGACCGCCGGCATGGTGTTCGCCGCGCGTTTTATCGATCGCATCGGCAAAGGCATTCGTGGCGCGCCGCGCGATGCTCTGGTGGCCGACATCGCGCCGCGCGAGATGCGCGGTGCCGCGTTCGGCTTGCGGCAATCGCTCGATACCGTCGGCGCATTTGTCGGTCCGTTGCTCGCGATCGGATTGATGCTGCTATGGGCGAGCGATTTCCGTGCGGTCTTCTGGATCGCGGTCATTCCCGGCGTGCTGGCCGTTATCCTGCTCGTCTTCGGCGTGCGCGAACCGGCGCCCGCACCGACGTCGCGCGCAATCAATCCGATTCAGCGCGCGAGCCTGCGCAGGCTGTCGCGTGCGTACTGGTGGGTGGTAGCGATCGGCGCGCTGTTCACGCTGGCGCGCTTCAGCGAAGCGTTTCTCGTACTGCGCGCGGCGGAAGGTGGCCTGCCACTCGCATTGGTACCGCTGGTGCTGATCGGCATGAACGTCGTCTATTCGCTGTCCGCTTATCCGTTCGGCCGGCTTTCGGATCGCATCAGCCATGCTCAGCTGCTGGCGTTGGGCCTTGCAGTGCTGATCTGCGCCGACCTCGTGCTCGCGTACAGCAACCAGTGGACGTGGGTATGGCTCGGCGTTTCGCTGTGGGGTTTGCACATGGGCATCACGCAAGGGCTGCTGGCGACGATGGTCGCTGACGCCGCGCCTACCGACTTGCGCGGAACAGCCTTCGGACTCTTCAACCTCGTCAGCGGCGTGGCGTTGCTGATAGCGAGTGCGTTGGCGGGCTTACTTTGGGATCAGTTAGGCGCGCCGCAAACTTTTATCGCCGGCGCCGTCTTCAGCGCAATGGCATTGCTTGCGATCGCCGTCCGCCCTCCTCGACAGCCACCGCGCATGGCTACATGACCGACGCTCTACGCGAGCAAGTCGATCGAGATGGCTTTGCGTTCGTCACCGCGCACGATATGCGCCGGGAGCTTGAAACGTTGTCCGACTGGGCGCGGTTTGCCGAAAGCTGGAACGATCTTCAGCTCGACACGTATCTGCCTGACGGCCATCGGTATCGGCGTCGCCGGCATGCGACGCTGTCGGCGCGAGCCGGCGAAATAAAAGTAACGCTCGAGCCGCACCAGCCGCACTATCAGAGCGTCGATTACAACCCGTTGGTCGGCGGCATCGAGCGCAGGTTCGAGCCGATTCACGCGGAAATCGTGAAAGGCCCGACGATGCAGAGCATCTTTGCGTTCTGCTGTCGTCTGTTCGGAGTGTTGCGCCCGAATACGGGCTGGAGGATCGAGTGCCATCAGTTTCGAATCGAAGCGCGCGCCGATGCGCCCGGACAGCCGACACCCGAGGGCGTGCATCGCGACGGTGTCGACTATGCATTGGTGCTGCTGATCAATCGAACCAACATCAAGAGCGGCACGACGACCGTGCATGAATTCAATGGCCGCACGCTCGGCAGCTTCACGTTGACTGCGCCACTCGACACCGCGATCGTAGACGACGCACGAGTCAAACACGGCGTGACCGCGGTCGAGCCGATCGACCCGAGCCTTGCCGCCTATCGCGACGTGCTCGTCGTGACGTTCAAGGCGCAATAGACCGTCACAACCGCGACTACTTGCGACCGGTGCCCATCAGCCGCCGATACTGCGCCATGTGGCGTATCGCATCCTTAGGCTTCTTCAACTCCTCGTATAGCAGGGCAACGTTGTAGTGGCAGTCAGCCATGCCGGGATCCGCGCGCAGTGCTGCTTCATAGGCCTGCATCGCCTCGAACTTGCGACCCATGTCGTCGAGCAATACACCGAGGTTGTAGAGCAGCAGCGGCTCGTTGCCGCACGCGTTGATCGCCTTGCGATAGACGCGCTCTGCGAGCACGTGGCGGCCGCGTTCGTGCAGAAGCCGTCCCAGATTGAGGTGCGCATCGAGCAGCGCCGGGTTTGCTCTTACCGCGTGCTCGTATGCCTGAACCGCAGCGGCGGTATCTTCGTTCTCCAGTGCGGCACCGTCCGCGAAGTGCGACTCGGCGTCAGCACCTGGCTCCGGGCCCGCCTCTTCGATCACGCTGATCGAACCGTCTGCCTCGCTTTCGAACGTCAGCAGATACTGACCCGAGTCGGCCTGCCAGCGACTGCGCCCTTCCTTCACGACCACTTGATCCGCTACAGCGCAGATCGCCAGACCGGACAGTGGCATCGATGCGGGCAGATGGCGGCGCAGCTGCCTGATGGCCCGCGTGATGCGCTTGTGCGGCACGTTGGCCCCCACCAGCGCACGCGCGGTGCGCAGAGCGATCAGATCCTGAAACGAGAACCGCCAGGCGTTGCGAGGGCCGCGCGCGGGTGAGACGAACCCGGCCTCGATCAGCGAGCGAATGGTGCTGCGGCGAAGGCGCAGCAGTTTCTCAACGTCGCGCACGCCATACTCATGCATCGCGTGCAGCTTTGTTCGTTATTTTCTTGCAGCCTTGCGCGCCGCCGGCTCTGCCTGCGTCGCTCGTTTCGCCGGTTTGCGAGCCTCGCGCACCGGTGCGGCGGCCGCGTTCGACTTGGCGGGGGCCGACGTCTTCT
>JBGTEW010000319.1:0-3143 GCA_041747615.1 Burkholderiaceae bacterium
GGCTAAATTCAAGGGTCGGGGATCGATCTTGCTTCCCAACTGATGACTGAAATTGGCGGCTTGGGCGGCCGAAATATTTCGGGCGCCGCGACTTCGATGCGTGCCGACGATGACGCGTTTGTTGTTTCAAGCGAGTCAGAAGAAATTCACACGCGGTCGGTGATCGTGGCATCAGGCGCGAAGATCAAGCGACTCGGCATTCCTGGTGAAGCCGAGTTTGAGGGGCAGGGGGTTTCTCAGTGCGCTGACTGCGATGGACCGCTGTTTCACGGACAGGACGTGGTCGTTGTTGGCGGAGGGGATTCGGCGCTTCAGGAGGCGCTTGTGCTGTCGGCTTACGCGCGGCACGTTCACATCCTGCATCGAGGCTCGCAGTTCCGGGCGCGTGCGAATTACGTTAACGCTCTTACGGCCAAACCCAACATAACGGTTCGTCTGCGTACCGTCGCTGTGGCCGTACTTGGAAATGGAGGTGTTCAAGCTGTGCGAGCGAAAGAACTCGACACGGGCAAGACCGACGAGATCGCATGCGCTGGATTTTTTGCCTACGTAGGCTTGGAACCGGTGTGCGGGTTTGTTCCCGAAGCCGCGGCGCGAGATGCAGACGGATTTCTGGTCACTGACGCCAGGATGCGAACCACCGTGCCCGGGGTTTACGCCGCTGGCGCCGTACGCTCCGGGCATGGCGGACTTCTTAGCCATGCGATCGCTGACGGAGTTGCAGCGGCGACCTCGGCGGCGACCCAACGCGCCGTCGCTACTGGGGCTTAATGCCCGCCGCCTGTACAACCTCCCTGTATCGGGCAGCATCCTTCTTGATTCGCGCCAGAAACTCTTTCGAAGACGTGCCGACGGTTTCATAACCCGCGTCTGCGAAGCGTGCACGCATTTCGGGCAATTGCAGCGTCTGGCGGATCTCGTGGTCCAACTTCTCGATGATGGCCGGCGGCGTTCCTTTGGGAGCGAATAGTCCGACCCACAGGGTCGCGTCAACGTCACCTAAGCCGAGTTCACTTGGCGTCGGCCAGTTGGGCTGAAAGGATGCGCGCTTCGCAGTCGTAACCGCCAGCGCTTTCACTCGCCCCGACTGCAAATGGGGCAGGAGCCCGGGAATAGACGAAACACCGAACGGAACTTCACCCGAAGCGACGGCCATGGCCGCCGCCGCACCGCCCTTATAAGGAACATGGTTGAGCTTTATGCCCGCTGCTTGAGACAGCCACTCCGCTGCCAGGTGATTCAACGAGCCGTTACCCGCCGATGAATAGGCGATGCTTTCTGGTTTGGCTTTCGCGGCCGCCACGAATTCGCGCAACGTGTTGAACGGCGCCTGGCTGTTCACGAAGTAGACCATTGGGGCATCGGCCACCAATGTGATCGGCACGAAGTCGCGTTCGAGGTCGTATGGAACATTCGCGAACACGGCCGGATTGATCGCAAACTCACCGACGTGTGCCATGAAGAGCGAGTAACCGTCAGGCGGCGACTTGGCGATGTTGGTGGCTGCGATAAATCCATTGCCCCCGGGCCGGTTGTCGACGACGAATTGCCAGCCGAGACGCTCAGTCATTTTCAAGGCGAGGATGCGAGCACTGACATCTACTCCTCCACCGGGCGGGAAGGGCACGACGATGCGAATCGGTTTTGACGGAAAGTCCTGCGCCGGAGCCGCGGCACCCCAGACAAGCAGTGCGGCGGTGAATAACGAAGTAAGAATCGATTTCATAGTGGACCTCTTCTCGGTGTTTTCTGGGCGGTTACGCCCGGGAATGAATCTTTGATCGATCGCCCGCTGCGCGGGCAAGGCCTGCACTCTTATCAAGCAAGGCCGCGTTGTGCTCGCCGAGCGCCGGTGGTGCGAGGCGGACTGCGCCCGGAGTGGATGACATGCGGATCGCGATGCCCGGCATCGAAATGCTTCCAGACGTCGCGTGTTCGACTTTAACCAGCATGCCGGCTTCGTCGAGGTAACCGTCCTTGACGACCTCATCAATGGTGTTTACCGGCCCGGCTGGCACGTCGCGCTCGAGCAGGCGCGCAATCCAGACGTCACGGGTGTTCTCGCCAAAGCGCGCGGCAATGAGTGCAATCAGCTCGGCGCGATTTTCGATGCGCTTGGCGTTGCTGACGAACCGGGGGTCTTGAATCCAATCGGGCCGCTCGAGCGCTTCGCAGAACGCCTGCCAGAACTTGTTGTTCACCACCGCGGCATTGAGGTAAAGGCCGTCGCTCGCAACGAAGGTCCCGTAAGGGACGATCTGAGGGTGTAGATCTTCCGGAGCGCGCCGCGTGGGAACGTTGCCTGTATTAAGGTAAATGGCGGCAAGCTGGCCCAGCAGTGCAAACGCGCCATCCATCAGCGACACACTGACCTTTTGGCCTTGCCCGCTGGTTCCGCGCGCGATGAGTGCCATCAAGATACCCATCGCAGCGTTGGTGCCGGCGGTGAGATCTACCAGATTGACCCCCGGCCGCAGCGGCGCTCGGCCCGGTTCACCCGTCATGCTCTGCAGACCACTGACACCCGAGATCATCAAGTCGTAACCGGGGCGGTCGCCATACCGACTGTTCGGATAGAATGCGGAGACGGAGCAGTAAATCAGGCGCGGATTGGCTTCGCGCAACGCCTCATAGCCGAGCCCGAGCCGCTCCATCACGCCAGGACGGAAGTTCTCGATCAACACGTCCACTGAATTCGCCAGCGCCAGTACGGCTACCTTGCCGTGGTCCGACTTGAGGTCGAGCGTTACGCTTTTCTTATTACGATTGACGCTGAGGAAGAAGACACTCTCTTCTCCCAGGAAAGGAGGGCCGAGCGCGCGCAGCTCGTCGCCGCCGTTCGGCTCTTCAACCTTGATGACCTCGGCGCCGAAGTCGCCCAGCAGCATCGTGCAGTACGGCCCGGCGACCACCCGCGTCAGGTCCAGCACACGGATGCCCGCCAACGGACCTTCGTTTGAGCCCGACGTCAGCATCAGTGAGCGCTCGTCGTAAGCGCAGCTACGATCGTGTCGAATGCTTCTGCGCCGCGCATACGGGCCTGCTCGGGCGGCAACGATGCGAAAGGAAATGGAATGTCGACGATCGGCAGACTGGGAATGCCGAGCATCGCCGCCTGCTTCATACCGGCGTTTACAAATCCG
>JBGTEW010000320.1:0-4027 GCA_041747615.1 Burkholderiaceae bacterium
GGCGCCAAACCGGACCCATCAAGAGATGATCCAATCGTGTTCGCGGCTACAGCTCCAAGCCGGCCGCGTTTTTGGAGGTGGAAGCAATCGACAACTGCCACATAGCGGATTTTTTGCAGTACCAAGCAAGAAGTCAAGGGCGAAATTGCTTTGGTGGGCGCGCGTTCGTCTGTTATTTGCCTTTGGCAAGTGTCGAGGCTTCACAAGCAGGCAGAGCGGCGTGGAAGGTGTCGCCCTACATAAAGTTTGCCAACTTCGCAGATTTGGTAGAGGAATGGACCTCTAGGTAACGGACAACAGTCTAAGCTTAACGAGAGCGCGGCGCACTGCGTCTCGCTCCACGCTAGCATTCTTCCGCGCGTCGTGACGATCTTCGGCAGTATGGCACGATGCTCGTCGAATGCGGCGCGGTCGTCGGCCGTATTCGCATCGCGATCGTCCCAGACCTGCTGTGGCGTGGCGTGCGGACGGTCTTCGGGACGATGCAGGCAGTTGGCCTGATGCCGCGAGGCAGCCAAGTCAGCGCTTGTGCAGAACGGGTGGCCGTGCTTTGCGGCGAAGAAGTCGGATCGGTTCTGCTGCCGGATCGCCCACACGCTGCCGGGCCACAGCCAAGTGAGTCGCTGCTGGCCGCGGCGGTATTTTACACGGTGCCAGTCGCGGTACCCGTGCCCACGTGGACGGCGATACAGCGAGGCAGGTCCAGTTCGGCACGCAGCGTTGCGATGCCTAAAGGCCCCATGTTGCGCGAGCAGGTTCCATGTTTTGTGCACCTGATCGGCGGTCGGTTCTTTCGGTGGCCGGCCCAAGGGGCGAGGTTGGCACGTGCCTCGTTGTTGCGACTGTTTCCAGTGGCAGAGCGTGCGTGGCTCGATGCCTAGTTCGCGCGCGACTTGAGAGCACGACGACTTGACCTGCTGGCAGATCTGCGCGGCTGCCTTGCGTACCCTGTGCTCGCGCTGGCGGCGCGCCGCCTGACGCGTGATGAACAGTTCACGACGCGAAGTGACGGGTACCGGCGAGGGCGGCATGTCGGTGATTTCGTTTGTCAACAGGGCGGGCGTTTTCGCAGGCGCAGCCGCTGGCGGCGGGTCCTTTTTTATCGCCTCGTCCGCGGCCTGCGGCAAGGGCATGGCGGGCGGCAGGATTCCGTCACTGCGGCGACTGATCATCGACGGGGCGTGGAGACTCCGCAGATTCCCTGTCAGGTTCCACTGCGCGGCGACAATGGTCTTATGGAGGCTGACTTCCCGGGGCCTAAGCCCTGGGCGACCCCGAGCAGTTGCGCCGTTCGACCGAGACGGACACGTTCCTCGTCGAGCAGTTCAGTTACTTCCTCGATCAGCTCAAGGAACACCAGGAGGACGGTCAACCGCTGCTGGATACGACGCAGATTCTGTGGGGAAGCGGCATGGCCTACGGCCATACCCACGGCAACGCCAACCTCCCCACGCTGCTGGCCGGGGGCAAAGCGCTTGGCTACAAACACGGCCGACACATCGATTTCAATCTCTGCCCGTGATCGGCAAATACAACGTCGCCGATGCGAACGCACACTATCGCATCTGCTCCCGTCCGATCGACGGCAATGCGCGGCTCAGCAACCTGCTGCTGACCATGCTGCAGCGGAACGACGTCGAAACTAGCCGGTTCCAGGACAGCGTGGGAACGGTCTCTCAAGTCCTGTGAGGTTTCGCCCCCGCGATTTCAGCTCAGACAACCAGCCGCCCGAAGAAACTGCCATGACCCGCAAAGCCATTCGTCAGAGTCGCCTCGCCTCGATTCCACTGCTGGGCCTGTGCCTAGCAGCCGCCACGCTCCTGGCTGCCGATCCGGTAAAGTTCCGCACGGATGATGGCGCGGACAAATCGCTCCCGCTGGTACGAGTTGGTGGACGGTCAGTTCCCGCCTCCCAACTCAGGACATGCGATATCCGGGGAACTAATCGAGGTTGACCATCTGGAGCGTCGTTTCCAAATGCGGGTCGACCGCAACGACAGCCATCGGCCGGGCACGTGGATTTGCCCATCGAGGCCCATATGCTGCCGTACGGCGACCTCTATTACCACGGGGCGCCTGCTGCGCTGCAGGACATTCCTTTAGGCACGCACCTGCACGGCGTGTTCTACCACAACGCCAAGGATAACAAGTCGCCACCGCGCTTCGGGCCTTATCGGCGAGTCGCCGCCGATGCGGCCTTCACCCGCTTTCCGTCTGGAGGACGATTTCAGCTACCGGATACGTGCGGCGTGACGTCCTGGTCGAGCAGCGGTTCATCACTTCTGCCGGACTCGCTTAGCGGATATGGGCGAGAATATGCCGAAGTCGGCAGGGCCGGGCGGAGCGGGGTCGCCGATCGTTCGCCGATGACCTTGCCATTCTTTAAGTATTGCGAACCTACCGAAAGTCTTGCCAACTTAAAGGCTGAATAAGGTATAGCAATCGCCTCCTTTTTCTGATGAGGTTGCGATCGCGATCGGGCAAATCAAATCCTAGCCCTTGGCCAACAGTCGTCGCCGATGCGGATCGCTGTCGTAGGCTCGGTCGGCGCTCAAGGGCGTGGGCGTTTCACCGGTCGGGACCTCGTCGAGGACTTCTTCGACCAGCGTGACCTCAGCAGGCGAAGCGCTTTCGGTCCGCTATGCGAGTGGAACCCCTGACCATCCGCCACCACCATCCACTTTGTACCCTTTCCACGCTTCGTTCATAACGCAAGCTCATGCAGGGCGCAAGTTTACTTCAATACGGTTTTGAAACCGGCTGTAACACGCTCCTTGGACTACCTCGCTGGGCCGGCTGCGGCAAACAGGGCGAGGAAGAAGGCGACGTAGACGTATCCAACGATACAGCCAACTACGACCACGATTGCCGGTTCGATGATCGCACTGAAACAGCGAATGGCGACCTGCAATTGTTCTTCATGAAAGGCAGCTGTCTCGTCAAGCACGTCATCCAGAGTGCCGGCCGATTCACCGACGGCTACCATCGCAGAAAGCATCGGCAGGTAGCCGCCGTGAGAGCGAAGTCCTTCGGCCAGCGACCGGCCTTGAATCACGTCGCTGCGGGCCTGCGAAATCACACGGCGGAGATGGTGATTCGTCGGTAGTAGTTCGGCCGTTCGCAGCGCCTCCAGCAGGGTAACGCCGCTTTGCAAGAGGATTCCCAATGCCCTCGACAATAGGGACGTTGCGGCGAGTCGCAGCAGTTTGCCAATGAGGGGCACACGCAGCAACCAGCGGTCAATAAACAGTCGGCCGTTCGGCGTCCAGTACAATGCCAGGAAGGCGACGATGGCGATCCCGACTCCCGCACCTCCTTCGAGCCAATAAGTGCGGATCGCGGAGGAAAGATCCAACAGCGATTGCGTCATGGCCGGCAATTTACGGCCGAGTTGCAGCAGGAACTTTTCGATCTTGGGGATGACGGACACCACCATGAATGCGGCGACGCCCGTAGCTGAAACCATCACAATGGCCGGGTACATCATGGCGGTTAGCAGTGTGTTTCGCAGCTGGCGGCGGCGTTCCATGATCTTCGCCCCGCGTCCCAGCACGACGTCCAGGTTTCCCGTTTGCTCGCCGATACGGACGAGTTGGACCACCAGGCCAGGGAAGGCGCGGTGCGACTCCATGGCATCGGCCAGTGAACGTCCTTGCTGTACACGCCGCGACACCTGGTTCCAAACTTGCTGCACAGATCGCCGCGGCGCCTGTTCCGTTACATTCTTCATCGCTGCCAAGAGCGTCAGTCCGGCCCGCAGCATGACGGCAAGCTGGGAAAGGCTCGTCTCAATGTCGACGGAGCGTACGGGCAGCCACCGCGCCGGGCTCAGCGCCTGCAGGGAGTCTTTAACGGACAGACCGCCGTCGGCTTCTAGTTGAATGTCAATCACGCGGTAGCCACGCGCGCGAATGGCCGCGACGACCGCCGGGGCGGAAGCTGCATCTTCGACGCCTCTTTGCAAGACGCCATCGGCAGTCCGAGCAACAAACTGAAATCTCGCCACGTGCTATTCGCTCCTCACCAT
>JBGTEW010000321.1:0-3829 GCA_041747615.1 Burkholderiaceae bacterium
CGAACACGCGTCTGCTGTTCGGCGAAACGCTCGGTAATCCCGGGCTCGACGTGCTGGACATTCCTGCAATCAGCGCAATCGCCCACCAGCATGGGCTGCCGCTGCTGGTCGATTCGACATTTACCACGCCATATCTGATGACGCCGTTCGATCACGGCGCGGATCTGGTCTACCACTCGGCGACAAAGTTCATCGGCGGCCACGGTGTGGCGATCGGCGGCGTGCTGGCCGACGGCGGCACGTTCGACTGGCTCGCCAGCGGCAAATTCGCAACACTGACGCAACCGTATGTCGGGTTTCACGGCATGAACTTCTCCGAAGAAAGCACGGTCGCGCCGTTTCTTCTGCGCGCGCGGCGCGAGGGGTTGCGCGACTTCGGTGCCTGCATGAGTCCGCACACCGCATTCTTCCTGCTACAAGGGCTTGAAACATTGCCGTTGCGCATGCAGCGTCATGTCGATAACGCACGCAAGGTCGTCGAGTTCCTCGCTGCGCATCCGCTGATTGAATCGGTCGCGTATCCGGAGCTGCCATCGCACCCCGACCACGCGCTCGCGCAACGATTGTTGCCGCGCGGATGCGGCGCGGTGTTCAGCTTCAACCTGAAAGGCTCGCGCAATGCGGGGCGCACTTTCGTCGAAGCGCTGCAGGTGTTCTCGCACCTGGCCAACGTCGGCGATGCGAAATCTTTGGTCATTCATCCGGCATCAACCACGCACTTCCGCGTCCCCGATCACGAGCTCGAAGCGGCCGGCATCAAACAGGGAACGATTCGGCTCTCAGTCGGGCTTGAAGATGCGAATGATCTGCTGGACGATCTCGCGCAGGCTTTAAAGCGCGCATCCAAGACCGCTTGATGGACCTCGTTGTAACCCCGCGCCTGTACGCCTACACGGGCGGCAGGCCGTTCGATCCTGCGCTGCCGACAATTGTGTTCTTGCATGGCGGCGAGCACGATCACAGCGTCTGGATTCTGCAGAGCCGCTACCTGGCGCATCACGGCTACAGCGTGCTGGCGTTAGACCTGCCGGGCCATATGCGCAGCGCGGGTCCGGCGCTGACGACGATCGAGATGATTGCGGATCGCATCGCCGTCGCGTTGCACGAGTGCGGCGCAGAACGAATGCTGCTCGTAGGTCACAGCATGGGCTCACTGATCGCGCTCGAGTTGGCCACCCGATTGCGGGACAAAGTCCCCGGTGTCGCACTGATCGCCACCGCGTCGCCGATGCGCGTTTCCGATGTTTTGCTCGCAGCAACGAAAGACGCACCGGCTCTGGCGATGGACATGATCAATGTGTGGTCGCACAGCGGCTCGATCGAGGCATTCGATCGCAAGCCTTCGAGTCCGGGTCCCGGCTTTTCGAATGTCTGGGGCAACCTGCGCCTGATGCAGCGGATCGCGCAGCGCAACGGCAGCGACGTACTGAATGCCGACTTTGCCGCATGTAACGCGTATCAGCACGGCACGCAGGCCGCTGCCGCACTGAGTTGTCCCGTTCTGTTCGTGCTGGGGGAGCGCGACTCGATGACACCGGCACGCGCCGCGCGTCCGTTGATCGACGCCTGCAGCGATGCAACGGTCGTGACATTGCCAGACGCCGGCCACTCGCTGATGGCGGAGCATCCGGACAGCGTGCGTGATGCCCTCGTCCGCTTCGCCGGCCGCGTTTTCGCCTGCGCCGCCGCTTGATCGGAGTGGCGGCCTGGCTCTCCGCTGTCAACTGGGACACTTACTGGCTTTACCTTCTAACCGAGGCGGCGCTGTCGCTGTCGCCCGGCCCTGCGGTAATGCTTGTAATCGCCTACGGCCTGGCTCGGGGCGCGCGCCGCTCGCTGCTGGCTGCGCTCGGAGTGCTGTCGGCCAATGCGCTGTACTTCGCGATCTCGGCCACTGCGCTCGGCGCGATCCTGATCGCGTCGAAGCCGTTCTTCGTCGCCGTCAAATGGCTCGGAGCACTGTATCTGGTCTACATCGGCGTCTCGGCGCTGCTCGGCCGTGACTCGCCGATCACCGTTTCGAAGGCAGCCACTGGACGCTCCGCAGCCTCTATCTATCTATCGGGCCTGACGCTGCAACTTGCGAATCCGAAGACCCTGATCTTCTTCGTAGCGATCCTGCCGCAATTCGTCGATCCCTCGCTGCCAATTGGCGCCCAGATGCTCTGGCTTGCGGCGGGGTCGATTCTGCCGGAGCTTCTGATCCTCGGTGGCTACGGCTACCTCGCGTCGCGCGCAGCATCGCTCGCAACGAACGCACGCTATTCACGAATGACCGATCGGATCGCCGGCGCGCTGGTACTCGGCGCAGCAGCGCTGGTGCTGAGCGTGACGCCGTCTTGAGTTGCGTTGGAAGGAGCGGTAGATTCGCGTCGTGATGAAAGAAGCGATATCGAGCGAACGCTACGGCACGTTCCGCGAGTTCTATCCGTTCTACCTGTCAGAGCATCGCGATCGCAACTGCCGGCGCTTGCATTTCGTCGGATCCTCGCTCGCGATCGTTTTCGTGATCACAGCGATCGCCACCCGCAACCCCTGGTGGCTGCTGGCCGGTCTTCTCTGCGGCTATGGATTCGCCTGGATCGGCCACTTCGTTTTCGAGAAGAACACTCCGGCGTCGTTCAAGCAGCCGTTGTTCAGCTTTGTCGGCGACTGGGCGATGTACCGCGATATCTGGCTTGGGAAGATCCATTTCTAGCTCTTTCCGGACAGTACGTCGGCCAGCGGTGCGGTCAGCCACTCTGACTGGAACCAGCGGGTGCGCAGCGCCCGCAGGCCCAATGTCTCGACGTTGATCAGTGTGTTCGCCGGGTCGATCACGAAATGATCGAAGGCGGGCTTCAGCGTCATCGCATTCTCGTCGCCGGTCAGCAGCCAATCCTGTTCGCCGCGGCGTCCCGAGTCGGTGTCCGCAAGCTGCCGGATGTAACCGAGCGTTGCCAGCGCCTCGAGCAGCAGCTCGGTCTCGTCGACCGACGTCCGGATCTGTCGCGCAAGTGCGCTCGGCGGCATCGCCGTTTTCTTACCGTGCTTGGCTTCCAACAGAAGCTTGAGCAACGCCACTGCGGTGAGGAACTGATTGCCGGCGCGCAACTCATCGGAAAACCGCGTTGCGCGCAGGCGCGGCAAGGTGGCCGTGACCGCCGCCCCAAACAGCAGCACGTACCAGTTCAGGTACACCCACATCAGAAACAGCGGCAGCGCGGCAAATGCGCCATAGACTGAGCCCGTCGTGCCGCTCGACACAAAAACGCCGAACGATCGCCTCAGGACCTCGGCCAGGATCGCCGCAACAAAGCCGCCGATCAGCGCGTCGCGCCAGGCAACCGTTCGATTCGGCACGAACACGTACAACGCCGCGTAGGCGAAGCCGCTGATGACCGCTGGCGCGTAGTCGAGCACGCCACGCACGATGGCCGGCAATTGTTTAATCGCGTCGCCCGAGAGCGACCATAGATACGTGCTCGCCGTCAAACTGGCACCGATCAGAAGAGGCCCCAGCGTCAGGATCGCCCAGTAGACAAATACGCGCCGCCCGAAGGGACGCCGATTCTTGACGCGCCAAATGTCGTTCAGAACGCGATCGACCGTCACCATCATCGCGACGGCGGTCACCGCAAGAAAGATCACCCCCACTGTGGTGAGCTGCGTCGCCTTCAGCGCAAACTCGTTGATGTAACGCAGCACCGTCACCGAGATCTGACCGGGCAGCGCCTTCAGCACCGCGTTCTCGAGCGCTCCGCGAAATTCCGCAAACAAAGGAAAAGTGCTGAACAGTGCCAGCCCGATCGCGAACAACGGCACGATCGCCAACAGCGTCGTGAACGTC
>JBGTEW010000322.1:0-4824 GCA_041747615.1 Burkholderiaceae bacterium
CGTCGAAGAAATCTTCGGCATCGTGCACGACCTGAATGCCAAGGAAGGCGTGTCGTTCCTGCTGGCCGAGCAGAACACGAATATCGCGCTCAAGTATGCCAAGTACGGCTACATCCTCGAGAACGGGCGCGTCGTGATGGATGGCGACGCGCACGATTTGCGCGAAAACGAGGACGTAAAGGAGTTCTACCTCGGTCTGTCGAAAGCCGGGCGCAAGAGTTTCAGAGATGCAAAGTTTTACAAGCGGCGCAAGCGCTGGCTGGCCTGAGGCAGACAAGTAAACCGTCCAAGCGGAGGAATTTGATGGCTACAAAGAAGAAAGCACGCCGGACCGTGATGTACAGCGCGTCAGGCAAGAAGCTGTATGCGGTGCGGGACAAGACAGGCAAGTTCAAGGACATTCAACGTTATTCGCGAGCGCACGCAGCAGATATCAAGCGTGACTCGAGCGCGGAGAAGACGGCGGCAAAGAAAGCTACGACGACGAAGAACAGCGCCGCTCGCAAGGTCAAGAGCGCCGTGAAGAAAGTGACGAAGGCTGCAGCCAAACGCGCGAGCTCCGTCAAACGCGCGATAAAGCGTGTGAGCGGGCGGGTGCGCCGGGCCGTCGCGCGTATCTAGGCCAAGCAATGCGCCGCGCAACTGTCTTCGTACTTGCATGGGCGATAGGGGTGACGGCGTGCAGTCGGCCAGCGGATGAGTCGGTCAAGACGCCGTTGCCGACGCGTCAAACAACAATCGATCCGGTCACCAAGAAGCTCGAGGCTGCGGCGCAAGACGTCGAGCGCCGCAGGCAGGACGTCGATAACGCGGCTCAGTAGGAACGGCCAAAATCGGATCGGGCTGGCCGCACAGCATCGGATTCGCAGCGCCAAAAAAAAGCCGGCCCCGAAGGGCCGGCTTTGCAAACTACTGCGGCAGCCAAACCTTACGGCTTTGCTTTCCTGCGGGACTCTCCGGGGATCGCGCTGGGGACCGTGCCGTAACCGTACATCGTTTCGACATCGGCCCTCATGGCCATATCCTTTTCGTTGCGCTTTATCTTGTTCCACATCGACTCGTGGTACTTCATGAACTCGTCGCGCGTCACCATACCGTCGTTGTTGGTGTCCATCGTGTTGAACCGCATCTCTCTCTTGGACTCCTTAAGGGCGGTTTGCGCGACCGCTTGACCAGTTACGCCGATCAGGGCAGCTGCAATCAGCACTGCGAGGGGTTTACGCATATATCTCCTTGCAAAAGTGTTAGTTCCGGAATGTCGCACACGCGCAATGCGCAATCGCTAGGCTACATTAAAAAGCACTCGCCGGGGATGGCAAGCCGACTGAGCCGCGCGCTTATGATGCAACGCTGATTAGTCGCGGTAGGTAGACAACCGTTACACGAAAATCGTGGCGTATTGAAAGATGACCGAGCACCTCGATAACCGTGAGGCGCGCGACCCGCAGCGGCGCGAGCTCGACTTGATGGGCCATTTACCGGGCCTGATAGCGAAAGCACTGAAGTCACCGGGCTGGCAGCGGCATCTGGGCGATATCGATACCGTCCAGTTCAACAGCCGCGCCGCGCTTGCGCGCCTTCCTCTGCTGCGCAAATCCGAATTGCCCGCGCTGCAAAAAGCGAAGCCACCGTTCGGCGATTTCGTGTCGAGCGATCTCGAGCGATTCGGCCGATTGTTCACGTCGCCCGGACCGATCTACGAGCCCGAGAGCAAGCACGACGATGCATGGCGCGCGTCGCGCTCGCTGCACGCGGCGGGATTTGCGAGCGGCGACATCGTGCTCAACACCTTCTCGTATCACTTGGTGCCGGGCGGCTTCATCATGGACGGTGGCGCGCGCTGTCTGGGATGCACGGTGATCCCGGCCGGGCCCGGCAACACCGAGCAGCAGCTCGAGGTGATCGAGCATCTGAAGCCGGTTGCCTACACCGGAACCGCAGACTTCCTGAAGATTCTTCTTGACGCGGCGGAGGCGGGCCGCCGGGATGTGTCTTCGCTCAAGAAGGCGGTCGTCTCGGGCGCCGCTTTCCCGCCTTCGTTGCAGGCGAATATCAAGGCGCGCGGTATCGATGCTTATCAGGCGTATGCCATCGCTGACGTTGGCGTGATTGCCTATGAGAGCCGGGCGCGCGAAGGGTTAATCGTCAACGAAGACGTGTTGATCGAAATCGTGCGTCCGGGCACCAGCATTCCGGTGGCCGATGGCGAAGTGGGCGAAGTCGTCGTGACATCGTTCGATCAGGATCGCCCCTGGATTCGATTGGCGCTGGGTGATCTGTCGGCGATCTTGCCCGGCGTATCGCCGTGCGGCCGCACCAACGCGCGCATCAAGGGCTGGATGGGCCGCGCCGATCAAACAACAAAGGTCAAAGGCATGTTCGTCCGACCCGAGCAGATGGCCGAGGTGGCGCGCCGTCACGCGGAGCTGAAGCGTTTGCGCCTGGTGGTCACGCGTGCCGGCGAGGTGGATGCGATGACGCTGCGCGCGGAGTCCGAGTCGAACGACCCGTCGTTGCAGCGGGCCGTCGGCGAAACGCTGCGCTCGATCACCAAGTTGGGCGGTGCAGTCGAGTTGCTCGCACCGGGTTCACTTCCAAATGACGGAAAAGTGATCGAGGACGCGCGCAGCTTCTAACGCGCTGTCAGCGGGTGCTGTGCGCCCCGATCATCGGCGGCGCGCGGCCACGGCCGCTTTTCTGACCGGTTTTTTCGGTGGTGGCGGACGCTTGGCGCTCTTTTTTCCTGCTGCACGCGGTACTGCTTTCTTGGCCGGCGTTTTTTTCTTCACGGCACGTGACTTGATGGGTGCCTTGCCATTGCCCGAGGCAATGCTGCCGGTCGCCATGTCGATTGCAGCCACCATCGCGTCGCGCATCGAGTGCGCCATCGCGTTTATAGCGTCCGTCATCGCGGTCGGCGGCTTGCCGATCGCCAGCTTGACCGTCGTCGACGGCGGTGCTGCATCCTCTTCCTTGATATCCCAAAGCTTCAGCAACTCGGCTTGCGTCGGTACCGATCCCTGCGCCACACGCTGCCGGCGGGCGGCCACCGAGTCGCGCACGATCCTCTCGACAACGTCAAGCGGCAGACGATTCAGATCGGAAAACTTGATGAAGCTCTTGGCGGCATTGACTCCGGTCAGGGCGTCCTTGTGCTTCAGCACGACGTCTTTCTCGGCCACATACAGCGACATGTGCCGGCGCCCGGACTCGAGCGCGAACAGCGGTCCATCGAGCTCGTAGAACGCCAGGCCGTAGCGCATGCTTTCGCGTACTCCGCGAGCGGAGCGGCGGATCATGCTGCACAAACGCGCCATTGCCACGCGCCGATCCGGCGGCAGATCGCGCAGATAGGCGCCTACCGTCGAAGCAGTCGAGGTCATGTATTTTCCTCCGGCGACAACTCGCAAACGGGTGATTTTAGCGCGTCCGGCAAGCCGGCACCCAGATCACTCGCTACGCGGCCGATAGAACACGAAGTCAGAGGTGAAATCGACCCGCAGCAGCTGATTGATCTGCGACGGCTCACAGCTCGCCGGGGGCATACCGCCCTTCGTGTTGATGCGCTGTACGTGGCTGACGTTTTCGAACAGCCCGGTGCCGAAACTGCGGGTCGTCAGCAACAGCCAGCGCAGATCCGTGGGCTTGTCGGCTTCGTCGTAGGCCACGATGGTCGATACGAGCCGGCTACCATCGTCGTGCTCGAACGAAAAACTTGCACCGTGCCGGCCGACCGGCTTGCCGCTGCTGTCCAGCAATTCGGCTTGAGGTTGACGAAAAACCCAGACGGTTTTTCCACTGTGCTTCTCGCAACGGAATATCTGTACACCGCGCGAGGCGAGCTGCAGCACTGGCGTGTGCGTTGACGGCGCCTTGATTTTGGAGAAAAAGCCGAGACTCGGACTTGGAACGACCGTTGGCGCGCCGGGCGCGGTCTGCGTCGAACCACCAATCGGCGGGTAAGTCGTGCTTTGTATGGCGCAGGCTGTCAGCAGCGCCATCGACGTTGAGGCTATGACAAGAGTGATTCGATTCATGATTGCAATTTTGACGCAATGGAAAACCCTGCAGTCGGAGCGCGGATGTTGCATTGCAGTATGGCAAAGAATTGAACCGACGGCGCGGCGAGCATATAGTGCGCGCAACGCCGCGTGCATAAGATGGCGAGTGCATCGCACGTGCTCAGACGGCAGAATGTCTGCGGCGCGACCGACGCGTAAGTGGAACGTTCGGCACTTGTTGCCAAGGAGGCTTCATGAATGCACCGATGAGTCGGCGCAATTTCTTTCGAATTTGCGCGACTGGCATAGGGTCGTCGTCGGTAGTGGGGCTGGGATTTTCGCCTCAGCTCGCCCTTGCCGAGGTCCGCGCTTTCAAACTTGCGCAGACGACCGAGACACGCGGCGCGTGTCCGTATTGCTCGGTCAGTTGCGGCGTCATCATGTACACGACCGGCGACAAGTCGAAGAACATCACGTCTCGCATCATGCACATCGAGGGTGATCCCGATCATCCGGTGAATCGCGGCACGCTGTGCCCAAAGGGGGCGGCGCTGCTCGATATGGTGCATTCGCCGAATCGATTGACGCACCCGCAAGTGCGCGAGCCCGGCGCCACCGAATGGAAGCGCATCTCGTGGGACGACGCGCTGGCCCGCGTAGCGAAGCACATGAAAGCCGACCGCGACGCCAACTTCGTCGAGACGAACGACAAGGGCGTCACGGTCAACCGCTGGAACACGACCGGGTTCTTGATCTCGAGTGCTATCTCGAACGAGCCGGGCTATCTGTCAGTGAAAATGGCGCGCGCAATGGGGATGGTCGC
>JBGTEW010000323.1:0-2019 GCA_041747615.1 Burkholderiaceae bacterium
CGGCGTATTCCAACGCGCGCGCGACGGCCGCGCGAAAGTCCCCCTCGCGGCCCGGCAGCGAAGCTAAGCCGCGCTCGCCGGCAGCAAAGTCGCCTGGCCACAGATTCAGCCCGCGATTCTGCAGCCGGCTGGCGGTCAGCCACGCAGCGATATCGCGTGGCGCATGGTCGTACGGAAACAGGAGCTCCACCGCCTGGAACCCGTTGCGCGCAGCGGCGGCGAACCGCTCCGGAAACGGTAGCTCGGTAAACAGCACTCCGAGATTGGCGGCAAATCTGGGCATCGCATCGCGCAGCAACTACTGGCGCAGTCCTCCACGCGATGCACGGTAGCGTCGGATCAGCGCATTGGTCGAGCTGTCGTGTTTCCGGTCTGGCTCGGCTGCGCTGGCGATCTCGGCGGCCACCTGCTGCGCGAGTGCCTTGCCGAGTTCAACGCCCCACTGGTCGAACGAGTCAATGTTCCAGATCGCGCCCTGCACAAACACGCTGTGTTCGTAGAGCGCCACCAGTGCGCCGAGCGAATGAGGCGTCAGAGACTCGGCCAGGATCGTGTTGCTGGGCCGGTTGCCTTCGAACGTCCGATGGGGAACCGCTGCCTCGGCAATGCCCTCGGCCCTCGCCTCGCTTGCCGTCTTGCCCATCGCCAGCGCCTCGCTTTGCGCAAACAGGTTCGCCATCAGCAGATCGTGCTGGTCGGTCAGCGGATTGAGTGGGTGGCAGAAGCCTATGAGGTCGCTGGCCACCAGGCGCGTGCCCTGATGCAGTAGCTGATAGAACGAATGCTGCCCGTTGGTACCGGGCTCGCCCCAGACGATCGGAGCGGTCTGATAGTCGACACGTGCGCCATCGGTCGTGACGCACTTGCCGTTGCTTTCCATCGCCAATTGCTGGAGATACGCCGGAAATCGTTTTAGGTACTGCGCGTAAGGCAGCACGGCAACCGTCGATGCGTTCAGGAAGTTCGTGTTCCAGATGGCCAGCAGTCCGTGCAGGCATGGCAGGTTACGGTCCAGCGGCGCAGTGCGAAAGTGCTGATCCATCGCATGAAAGCCCGCCAGCATGGCGCGGAAGTTCTCCGCGCCGATCGCCAGCATCGTTGACAGTCCGACCGCAGAATCCATCGAATAGCGGCCGCCGACCCAGTCCCAGAAGCCGAACATGTTGTCGATATCGATGCCGAACCGGGCGACCTCCTCAGCATTGGTCGACACCGCGACGAAGTGCTTCGCGATCGCAGTCTCGTCGCCGAGCGCGTGCAGGCACCATGCGCGGGCCGCGCGCGCATTGGCGAGCGTCTCCTGCGTGGTGAACGTCTTCGAGCAGATGATGAACAGCGTTTCGGCGGGATCGAGATCGCGCACCGCTTCAGTAAAGTCGGCGCCGTCGATATTGGAGACGAAGCGAAACGCCATTTCGCGCCGGCTGTAGTGGCGCAGCGCCTCGTAGGCCATCACGGGCCCGAGGTCGGAGCCGCCGATGCCGATGTTGACCACGTTGCAAATCCGCTTGCCGGTGTGACCCTTCCACTCGCCGCGGTGCACGCGACCGGTGAACGCTTCCATGCGGTCGAGCACGGCATGCACTTCCGGTACGACGTCGATGTTATCGACGAAGATACGCACGCCTTTCGGTGCGCGCAGTGCAACGTGCAGCGCCGCGCGCTGCTCGGTGACATTGATGCGATCGCCGCGGAACATCGCCTCGATGCGCTGGCGCAGGCCGCAGGCCTCGGCAAGCTCCAGCAACAGCCTCAGCGTCTCGCCGGTGATGCGATTCTTCGAGAAGTCGATAAACAGCCCGGCAGCTTCCGCGGTGAACCGTTCGCCTCGTCCAGGGTCATCTGAGAAGAGCTCGCGCAGATGGCGACGCTCAACCTGCTTCAGATGCTGGTGCAGTGCCTGCCACTGCGGACGCTTGGTAAGCGCCGTCACGTCAGCGCTTATCCACTGCGCTGGCCAGCCTCGACCAGTGCCTCGCTCTTGTCGGCTATACGCTGCAGCAGCGCCTTCCATGACTT
>JBGTEW010000324.1:0-3087 GCA_041747615.1 Burkholderiaceae bacterium
TCCAGTGGACGCTGCGCAAACCACAGCAGCGCCGCCAGCACGATCAACGCGAGTGCCAGCCGGACGAGAAACCCGGCCCAGCCGGCGGACGGCTGATACAGTCGCCGCCGTCTGAGTCCGATGTAAAGCGCTAACGCATTGGCGCAGGCACCCAGCCCGACCGACAGCGCCAGTCCGGCGTGAGCGAAAAGCGGCACCAGCGCCAAGTTGGCAATCTGCGTCGCGATCAGCACGACGATCGCGATCTTCACCGGCGTCCGGATGTCTTTCTGCGCGTAGAAGCCGGGGGCGAGAATCTTCACTGCGATCAGACCGAGCAGCCCGACCGAGTAACCGATCACGGCGAGTGACGTTTGCCGCACATCGTCCGCGGTGAACTCCAGTCCCTGGAAAAGTACTGCGACGATCCCTTCGGCCGCCAGCCCAAGGCCGACGGCGGCCGGCAGCGCCAGCAGGAAGACCAGCCGCAGGCCCCAGTCGAGCAGATGCGAATACTCCTCGACGCGCTGCCCCGCGAACGCGGCCGACAGGCTCGGCAGCAACACCGTGCCGAGCGCCACACCGAGTAAAGCCGTTGGGAACTCCATCAGCCGGTCGGCAAACGACAGCCACGTGACGCTGCCGGTCGCCAAATGCGAGGCGATGTTGGTGTTGATGATGATGCTGATCTGCGCCACTGAAACCGCAAACAGCGCAGGCACCATCAATCCCGTTACGCGGCGCACGTCGGGATCGCGAAACGCGACCAGCGGTGACGACCATTGAACGCGGATGCCGATTCCGCGCAGGGCTGCCAGCTGCAGCGCCAGTTGCAGCACGCCGCCGATCGCGACTGCAAACGCCAGCGCCATGATCGGCCGCTCGAGTTGCGGCGCCAGCCACAGCGCGCATGCGATGAATGAAACGTTCAGCAGCACCGGTGTGGCCGCCGGCACGGCGAACTTCCGGTACGTGTTCAGTACCCCTGCCACCAGCGCGACCAGCGACATGAACAGGATGTACGGAAACATCCAGCGCGTCATCACCGCGGCCAGCTCGAATGCGTCCGGATCGCGTGCGAGGCCGGAAGCGATCACCCAGACCAGCACCGGCGCAGCGAGCACTCCTAGCACTGAAACACCAAGCAGCACCCAGAACAGCGCGGACGCCATGCGGCCGACGAAGACGCCCGTGTGCGCGCCATCATCGCGGCTGCGAACATCGGCCAGCATCGGCACGAACGCCTGCTGGAATGCCCCTTCCGCAAACATCCGGCGCAGTAAGTTGGGAATGCGAAAGGCGACGTTGAAGGCATCGGTCTCCGCGCTAACGCCGAAAATCCGCGAGATCAGCATGTCCCGCGCCAGCCCGGTGACGCGGGAGGCGAAGGTCAGGCCGCTGACTGTGGCAAGAGCACGGAGCACGGTCGGGTTCGTTGTTGAAGTTTTCGCAGATGCGTCTGGTTTTGCTATAGTGCCGCCCCTTTCGCAGCACAAGCAAAGCGATCGCTTTACCGGACACGAATCTTATGGCCAATACAAAACAAGCCCGCCACCGAGCACGTCAATCGACCGTTCGCAATGCCCACAATTCGTCGCAGCGCTCGCAGCTGCGCACAGCGATCAAGTCGGTGCGCAAGGCGATCGAAGCCGGCGACAAGAAGGTCGCCATGGAGACCCTGAACAGCGCCACCCGCATGATCGACACGATCGCCGACAAAAAAGTCGTGCACAAGAACACCGCCTCACGCAACAAAAGTCGTTTAGCCGCCGCCGTCAAGGCGATGGCGTAGCGCCGCCTGCCGACGGCCGCGCGGCGGCGAGCAGTACCAGGCGAGCAGTCCCCTCGCACCGCATGGCAAAGCCGTCGTCCAAAGTGCTCGTCATCAATGACGAGCCGCTGATACTGCGCGAGCTGCTTAAGGGTTTGAACGCGGCGGCGCGTTCGCTGGACAATCCTTTCGGCATTTCGTTTATCGGCGCACTGACGGCCAAGGAAGGGTTGGCGCTGATCGAGCGCGACGGCGACATTCAGACCGCGATCGTCGACGACAAGCTGTACGCGGCGCCCGACGGCAAGGCCAACGGAAAATCCGGCGGACGCAAAAACGGCGACGGCAAACGCAGCCTGCAACGCAGTTTGCAGATAAGCGCGCTGAAGCTGGTGCAGAAGATCACATCACTGCGCCCCGAGCTCGACATCTACATCCTGATCGAGAAGGAAAAGGAAGATCAGGTAGTCGATGCACTGTTCACCGAGACGGTCGACGGTTACTTCTACCGCGAAGAACGCGACTATCGCGGCATGTATCGCATCCTGAATGCGCAGATCGCCGAGCGCGCGCGCACGCCTTTTTACGATGCGCTCAAAAGCTACGTGATGGCGGCGAAGGATGCGTGGCATACGCCGGGCCATTCGAGCGGCGACTCGATGCGCGGGAGCGCCTGGGCCAACGAGTTCTACGACTTCATGGGCGAGCACGTGTTCGACGCCGATTTATCGGTGTCGGTCAAGGCACTGGATTCGCTGATGGAGCCGACCGGCGTGATCGCCGAAGCGCAGCAGATGGCGGCTCATGCGTTTGGCGCCCGCCGCACGTTCTTTGCGACCAACGGCACCTCCACTGCGAACAAGGTCATCCTGCAAACGCTGATCGCCCCGGGCGAGACGCTGCTGCTCGATCGCAACTGCCACAAGTCGGTTCATCACGGCGTCGTGCTGTCCGGCGCACAGCCGGTCTACATGGATTCTTCCGTCAACAGGAAATACGGGGTTTTCGGCACAGTCCCGAAGAAGACCATTCTGAAGGCGATCGAAGATCACCCCGAGGCGGAGCTGCTGGTATTGACCTCCTGCACCTACGACGGGCTGCGCTATGACCTGCGGCCGATCGTCGAAGCGGCGCATGCGCGAAACATCAAGGTACTGATCGACGAAGCGTGGTTTGCGCATTCGCGGTTTCACCCGACGCTGCGCCCGACCGCGCTCGAATCGGGCGCGGACTACGTCACACAGTCGGCGCACAAGACGCTGTCGGCGCTGTCGCAGGCGGCGTACATACACGTCAACGATCCAACGTTCAACGAGCACATCTTTCGCGAGAACTTC
>JBGTEW010000325.1:0-3840 GCA_041747615.1 Burkholderiaceae bacterium
GGCAACCTCATCCGCGCTGTCGTTCAGTCGCGACGGCGGTACAAAGACCACGGGGAAAACCTGATGCAAGCGAGCCCAGAAGCGCGGAGATCTGGGAACCAGATGCCGCAGAACGAACTTCGCGGCTTCAGGCGCCCACGAGGTTGCGGGCACGAGATGCGCGGTCAGCTCAAAGCCGGCTGAATGCTGCAGATCCCGGGCTCCGTCTGCCGGCTGCCGTCGACCCACAGCAGCCATGGAAGATTGCCGCAGAAGCCGAGCACGCGGACATCCACCCAGCCCACCGCCGCGAAATGCGGGCGCACGCACATTTCCTGCAGTGGCTACCATCAGCGCTCGGGTGCGGCGTCTTCCTTGAATTCCGGCAGGTCGGGTCCCTCAAGCTGGCCAAGCCCATTTTGCAGTCGGAAGTTGATCTGGTTGCTCCGTACCCATCCGGAAATCCCGCGCTGCTTCAGGGTACCGCTCTAGCCACTGATCCCGGTACTGGAAATCTTCGCCTGCTTCGGCCTGATCTTCACGGTCGAGACGCGCGTACTCACTTTCTTCGTCTGGTACACCCTGGGCGCCGTCGTTCTCTACTTCCTCTACGGGATGCGCGCTCATTGTGTCGGGACCGCAAGCGGCACTGACAACCATCGAGAAGTTCGGCGCCGGCGAGCGACCGAAGCGCACTCGACAGCAGCGTTCTGAACAG
The DNA here is from genome assembly GCA_041747615.1 of Burkholderiaceae bacterium. GTDB lineage: Bacteria > Pseudomonadota > Gammaproteobacteria > Burkholderiales > Burkholderiaceae_F > JACCZX01. The sequence continues at coordinate 698 of JBGTEW010000325.1, forward strand.
GTGGATCAGCACCTGCCCGAGAGGTGCGAGCGAGCTGGACCGGTCATGCTGCGCTTCAATCATCGGGGCTCTGCCGCTGCCACTTGTAGTGGAATAGTTCGTCCCCAACTAGCGTGTACTCGGGCAACCAGCTACCGACTTCAGCCACGCTGCAGGCAACACTGCCGGTTCAGGAAGACCATTGATGAACGTCCTTGATTGCTTCGTCTCAGTCGCGCTCCGCGGGCTGCCGTCGAAGCCCTGTGGGTGTGGAAACTGCCGGCCATCCTGGCGTTCACCCGCTTCACTGCGCTGGTGCATCGCCATATGACGAGCGCAGTGCGAAAGGCACGCTGAAGCCTGCCTGATCCGGCGGCATTGCCGAGAAGCGATATCCCCTTCGCGGCCACCCTCTTCTCAACCCGCGACCAGTCGGTCGCGACATCTGGTATTTCGCATGCTCGAGTTTGCTCGTTGGAAGTACGTGCTCGCGGTGCTGATCTTCCTGTTCGGCATTCTGTATTCGCTGCCAAACCTGTACCCGCAGGACACCGCGCTGCAGATCACCGGCACGCGCGGCAAGGCCGTGGACGACGCGCTTGTCTCGCGGGTCAGCGCAATCCTGGATCGAGGCGGCATCGCCTACAAGGCGGCGCAGCTCGAGCAGGGCAACCTGCTGGTGCGTCTGGTCGAGCCCAGCGCACAGATCCGGGCCGCTGACCTGGTACGCGAGACGCTGCGCAGCGACTACATCGTGGCCCTGAACCTGGCCTCGACGGTGCCGGCATGGCTGGAGGCGATCGGCGCGTTCCCGATGGTCCTGGGCCTCGATCTGCAGGGCGGCGTGCACTTCGTCATGGAGGTCGATCAGAAGGCGGCGATCGAGAAGCGCCAGAACGGTTTCGCCGACGACATCCGCGCGCTGCTGCGGGACAACAAGGTTGGCTATTCGTTGGTGGAGCGCCGCGCCGACGGCGTTGTCGAGGTGCAGCTGCGCAACCCGGCGGATCGCAACCAGGTCGCGCGGTTGATCGGACGCGAACTTCCGGACCTGGCGCTGGAGGACGCAGTCAGCAGCGTTGCGCTGTTGGCGCACATCAGTGATGCGAAGATCAAGGCGGTCACCGACGACGCGCTCGAACAGAATCTCGCCACCCTGCGAACGCGCATCAACTCGCTGGGCGTCGCCGAGCCTGTGGTGCAGCGACAGGGCACGTCCCGGATTGTCGTGCAGCTGCCTGGCGTCCAGGACACCGCGCTGGCGAAGAAGATCCTCGGTGCCACCGCCACCCTCGAGTGGCGGGCGGTCATGGGCAGCGGTTTCACGGATGCCCTGGACGCAGCGCGCAGCGGCCGCGTGCCTGCGGACGCCCGCCTCTACTACCAGCGTCCGCGCGATGGCGGTGAGCCGCAGCCGGTATTGCTGTCGAAGCGGGTGATTGCCTCCGGCGATCAGCTGGTGGAAACCAACGCCGGCTTCGATCCGGAAGGTGGCTTGCCGATGGTATCGGTGCAGCTGGACAACGTCGGCGGCAAGCGCATGCTCGACCACACCACCGACAACGTCGGCAAGCAGATGGGTGTGGTGTTCATCGAGCGCACGCCGGAAGTACGCATGGTGGATGGCAAGCAGGTGCGCACGGTGAAAGTCACCGAAGAGGTGATCTCGGTGGCGACCACCCAGGGCGTGTTTGGCAAACGCTTTCAGATCACCGGCCTGGAGAGCGCCCAGTACGCCAGCGAACTGGCGCTGCTGATGCGCGCCGGATCGCTGGCAGCACCGGTCGACATCGTCTCCGAACGCATCATTGGTCCAAGCCTGGGCAAGGAGAACATCGAGCGCGGCTGGCGCGCGGTGGCCTATTCGTTCCTCTTCGTGCTGATCTTTTTCCTCGTCTACTACCGCATGTTTGGTCTCATCACCAACATCGCCCTGCTGGTCAACATGCTGCTGGTGATCGCGGTGATGTCGCTGATCGGCGCCACGCTGACCCTGCCTGGGTTGGCCGGCATCGCGCTGACCGTTGCGCTGTCAGTCGACGCCAATGTGCTGATCAACGAGCGAATTCGCGAAGAGCTCCTCGCCGGCAACACGCCGATGGCGAGCATTGCGACCGGCTACGACAAGGCAAGCGGCACCATCTTCGATGCCAACGTTACCGCCCTGCTCGCGGGCATCGCGCTGTTTTCCTTCGGGACCGGGCCAGTCAAGGGATTCGCGGTATCGATGTGCCTCGGCATCCTGACGTCCATGTACGCCGCGGTCTCGGTCTCGCGTGGCATCGCGACGCTGATCTACGGTCGCCGCCGGCGGCTCCAAAGCGTTTCAATCTAAGGACCCTTCCCGTGTTCCGCATCATTCCACACGAAACGCGCATCAACTTCCTCCGCTTGCGCGGGGTTGCGCTCGGCGTCGGCGCCTTCCTCCTCCTGGCAGCATGCGTACTGCTCGCCACCCGCGGGCTCAACTACGCGCTCGACTTCACCGGCGGCACCGCGATAGAACTGAAGTTCGAGCAGGCGGTGGACCTCGAGGGGGTCCGGGCGAAGCTGGAAGACGCCGGCTACCGGGGCGCGCTGGTGCAGAGCTTCGGCTCGGAGTCCGACATCGTGATTCGCCTGCAGCCGCATGCGGATCAGGTCAACGCCGAGCAGACCGGCGGCGCGATCCTCGAAACCGTGACGATGCAGGGAAACCCGGGCAGCGTGGTCAGCAGCGAATTCGTCGGTCCTCAGATCGGCAAGGAGCTGGCGCAGAACGGCATTCTCGCGGTGCTGTTCGTGCTCGTGGGATTCGTGGTCTACATCTCGTTCCGCTTCGAGTGGAAGTTCGCCATCGCGGCCATCGTCACCACAAGTTTCGACGTCGTCGTTACCACCGGCCTTTTCGCGTTGACCCAGCGCGAGTTTGACCTGACGGTGCTGGCCGGCATCATGTCGGTCATGGGTTTCTCGATCAACGACACCATCGTCGTGTTTGACCGCGTCCGCGACAACTTCAGAACGCAGCACAAGCTGTCGCCCATGGAGATCCTGAACCGGTCAGTCAACCAGACCCTGTCGCGAACCGTACTGACATCGGTGGTGGCGCTGCTGACGGTAACCGCCCTGTACCTCTACGGCGGCAGTTCGCTCGAAGGCATGGCGGAGTCGCAGCTGATTGG
>JBGTEW010000326.1:0-4619 GCA_041747615.1 Burkholderiaceae bacterium
CACCAAGCGGGAGGAAGTCGAGCGTGGTCAGGTGCTGGCCAAACCCGGCTCGATCACCCCGCACACCAAGTTTGCTGCTGAAGTCTATGTGCTGTCCAAGGAAGAGGGCGGCCGCCACACGCCGTTCTTCAACGGCTATCGACCGCAGTTTTACTTTCGCACCACGGATGTGACCGGCTCGATCCAGTTGCCGGCCGGCACCGAGATGGTAATGCCGGGCGACAACATCCAAATGGAAGTGGTGCTGATCGCCCCGATCGCGATGGAACAAGGCCTGCGCTTCGCGGTGCGCGAAGGTGGCAAAACCGTCGGCGCCGGCGTCGTCGCCAAGATTATCGAGTGAAGCAGTTAGGGGTATAGCTCAACTGGCAGAGCGTCGGTCTCCAAAACCGAAGGTTGGGGGTTCGATTCCCTCTGCCCCTGCCACCACATAGAAAGAGTGCCAAGGAACAAATGGCAACACAGAATGTTGAAACCGTCACCAGCAAGGCCGATCTGGTTCTTGTGACGCTGGCTGCGCTGGCCGCGGCAGCAGGTGTGCTGGGTTTCACTTTCCTGACCGAACAGCCGACGCTGGCGCGGGTCGGCGTGCTGATCGGCGGGTTGGTCGTTGCGATCGTGGTTGCGTGGTTTTCGCAGTCGGGCAAGCGCTTCCTTGCCTACGCGCGCGAGTCGTACGAGGAAACAAAGCGTGTTGTGTGGCCAAGCCGGAAGGAAACGGTTAACACCACTGGCATCGTGTTCGGATTCGTCGTGATCATGGCGATCTTTCTCTTTCTGGTCGACAAGAGCCTTCAGTGGATTCTGTACGACATGCTGCTTGCCTGGCGCTAGGCGCTGCTAGACGAACTGGTAACCAACAATGGCAACTGAAACGGCATCCGAACCTCTGTCGCCAGCCGCCGCTGCGTCGGGCGGGAAGCGCTGGTACGTCGTGCATGCGTACTCCGGAATGGAGAAAGGCGTTGCCCGTGCGCTGCAGGAGCGCATAAATCGCGCCGGCCTGCAGTCGCAATTCGGACAGATTCTGGTGCCGGTCGAAGAGGTCGTCGAGGTCAAAGGCGGCAAGAAGTCGATTACCGAGCGCCGTATGTATTCAGGCTACGTGCTGGTCGAAATGGAAATGACCGACGAAGCTTGGCACCTGGTGAAGAGCACGTCGAAGGTCACCGGTTTTCTGGGCGGTAGTGCGAATCGTCCGTCGCCGCTGCGTCAGAAGGAGGTCGACGAAATCCTGCTGCGAATGCAGGAGGGTGTCGACAAGCCGCGGCCGAAGACGTTGTTCGAAGTCGGCGAGATGGTGCGCGTAAAGGACGGACCGTTTACCGACTTTAACGGCAACGTCGAGGAAGTGAACTACGAGAAGAGCAGGCTGCGCGTGTCGGTCACGATTTTTGGTCGCTCGACGCCGGTGGAGCTCGACTTCGGTCAGGTTGAGAAAGTTTAGTTTTTCGTTGATTTGATACCGGGGAGCTGTGCACTAGCGCGCAGCGTTCGAACCCACAGGAGCCAGCATGGCAAAGAAGATCATTGGCTTTATCAAGTTGCAGGTACCGGCGGGCAAGGCGAATCCGTCACCTCCGATCGGCCCCGCACTGGGTCAGCGCGGCTTGAACATCATGGAATTCTGCAAGGCGTTCAACGCGCAGACTCAGGGCGTGGAACCAGGATTGCCGATTCCGGTAGTGATCACGGCGTTTGCGGACAAGAGCTTCACGTTCGTGATGAAAACGCCGCCCGCGACGGTGCTGATCAAGAAGGCGGCCAAGATCGAGCGCGGATCGCCGAAGCCGCACGTTGACAAGGTCGGCAAGATCACGCGCGCACAGGCCGAGGAAATTGCCAAGGCAAAGATGCCCGATCTGACTGCCTCCGACCTGGACGCCGCCGTGCGCACGATCGCCGGTAGCGCCCGCTCGATGGGCATCACGGTGGAGGGTCTGTAATGGCGAACGTATCGAAACGCACGCGAGCCATCCGCAGCAAGGTAGATACGCAGAAAACATATCCGGTCGGGGACGCCCTGTCACTGGTCAAGCAGTCTGCTACCGCGAAGTTTGACGAATCGGTCGACGTGTCAGTCGCGCTTGGAATCGATGCCAAGAAATCGGATCAGACGGTGCGCGGGTCGGTTGTACTGCCCGCGGGCAGCGGCAAGACCAAGCGCGTTGCCGTGTTCGCGCAGGGTGCGAAAGCCGACGAGGCAAAGACGGCTGGCGCAGATATTGTCGGCATGGACGATCTGGCTGCAAAGATCAAGGAAGGCTTCATGGAGTTCGACGTCGTCATCGCGTCGCCCGATGCGATGCGCGTCGTCGGGGGCTTGGGCCAGATCCTCGGTCCGCGCGGGCTGATGCCCAATCCGAAGGTCGGAACGGTCACGCCCGACGTGGCGCAGGCGGTGAAGAACGCGAAGGCGGGCCAGGTGCAGTTTCGTGCGGACAAAGCCGGAATCGTGCATGCCTCGATTGGACGCGCTTCTTTCGAGGTGGATCGTCTGCAGAGCAACCTGTCGGCGCTGATCGACGCGTTGAACAAGTCGAAACCGGCGTCTTCAAAAGGGATTTTTCTGCGCAAGATTTCAGTGTCATCGACGATGGGAATCGGCGTTCGCGTCGACGCGTCGACGTTGAGCGGATAGGTATTTGATAGAACTTTGGGCTGCGCACTGCATCTGTGCGCTGCTGTCAGAGACCGCTGGAAGAGGGAAGTTTGTTTGACTCGCCCTCTCTAAGTTTGAAAGAGGTTTTTCATTCCAGCGCAGACGGGGACCCGGAGTAAGCATCGAAGTGCGTTCGTTGTAGCAGTCAGGACGTGCGTCAGTGCTTCGCTTCGGTCGCCGGTTTTTAACCGGTGCTTGAGCAGTAGCGAAGCACTTTTGATGGAGTAAGTCGCATGGGTCTAAATCGGCAAGAGAAAGCGGCCATGGTCGAAGAGGTCGGCGCCTTGGTGGCGTCGTCGCAATCGATCGTAGTTGCCGAATACCGAGGGCTGAATGTGGATGCGATCACCCGGTTGCGCAAACAAGCGCGCGGCCAGGGTGTGCAGTTACGCGTGCTGAAAAACACGTTGGCGCGCCGCGCCGTTGGTGGAACGCCGTTTTCAGGGATGTCCGATAAGTTGGTCGGCCCTCTGATGTACGGCTTTTCGACCGATCCGGTAGCTGCCGCCAAGGTGCTTTCAAGCTTTGCCAAGGACAACGACAAGCTTGTCGTCAAAGCCGGCGGGATGCCCAACTTCGTCATGGACGAAAAAGGCGTTAAGCAGCTGGCCACGATGCCGAGCCGTGAAGAGTTGTTGGCGAAGCTGATGGCGACAATGCAGGCGCCGATCGGTCAATTCGTTCGCACGTTGAACGAAGTGCCATCGCGCTTTGTACGCACGCTGGCTGCAGTGCGCGATGCGAAGGAAGCTGCGCCCGCTTGATCCACGTCTGAATCTAACATCGATACAACGCACTTTTCAGGAGTAGTAAATGGCACTTTCGAATCAGGAAATACTCGACGCGATCGGCGCGAAATCCGTTCTCGAGATCAGCGAATTGATCAAGATGATGGAAGACAAGTTCGGCGTTTCGGCGGCGGCCGCTTCAGTTGCGGTGGCAGCACCGGCGGGTGGCGGTGCTGCGGCCCCGGCTGCCGAAGAACAGACCGAATTCAACGTCATTCTGGCGGAGTTTGGCGCCAACAAGGTCAACGTGATCAAGGCGGTGCGCGAGCTGACCGGACTTGGACTGAAGGAAGCCAAGGATCTGGTCGACGGCGCGCCGAAGCCGGTCAAGGAAGGCGTGAACAAGGCTGACGCCGAAGCTGCGAAGAAGAAGCTGGAAGACGCAGGCGCGAAAGTAGAAATTAAGTGACCGTGTATGTCGCTGGCGAAGCTCGCTTCGCCAGCGTTGCCGGACCGAGGCCTTTGAATTGGGAAATTCGCCCCCAATTCAAAGTCTTCCCTGGATGAACGAACGCGCGGGACTTCTTACGCCGCTCGGATGCACGCGTTGAACGCTGCATCCGTGGCGGCATTTGTCGTCCCCGCGCCGACCATCCTCGGTTAGTTGTTTGCCTTCTCTTGCCCCGAACGGAGCGTCCATGCCGTACTCGTTCACTGAAAAGAAACGCATTCGCAAAAGCTTTGCCAAGCGGCCGAGCGTTTTGTCCGTGCCATTTTTGCTTGCGACTCAGCTCGAGTCGTACACCCATTTCTTGCAGGCCGACGTTGCACCCGGCAAGCGTGAGAATCACGGCCTGCAGGCGGCGTTCACGTCGATCTTTCCGATCTCAAGCCACAACGGCATGGCGCGGCTGGAGTTCGTCAGCTTCAACCTGGGCGAGCCGCCGTTCGATGTGAAGGAATGCCAGCAGCGCGGCCTGACCTACGCGTCGCCGCTGCGCGCCAAGGTGCGGCTGGTGATCATGGACCGGGAAGCAAGCAAGCCGACCGTCAAGGAAGTGAAGGAGCAAGAGGTGTACATGGGCGAGATACCGCTGATGACGACCACCGGCTCGTTCGTCATCAACGGTACCGAGCGCGTGATCGTGTCGCAGCTGCATCGCTCGCCCGGCGTGTTCTTCGAGCATGATCGCGGCAAAACGCATTCGAGCGGCAAGCTGCTGTTTTCC
>JBGTEW010000327.1:0-15895 GCA_041747615.1 Burkholderiaceae bacterium
GCCAAGGGTGAAGCCCAAGTACTGCTCCCACAGCGCGGCAAAGCCGGGGCCTAAAGGCGAGTTGGTCAGCGCGATCGCCATTACGGTCGCTATCAGCAGCAAGACGCCCGCCGATGGCGCCCAGCTTGCGAAGTCGAGCGCCGCCGCACGCACGCGATGGCCGAGTCGGCCGAGCATCGCGTCGGCGAGCGAGTTTTCGTCCCATGGCCCGTCGTAGCGGCGGCTGTTGATGAAGAACGTCGGTGTGATGATGACCCCACTGGCGCGAGCGCCCGCTACATCGGCGTCGACGCGCGCCTTCGCGCGTCTGGCGGTGTCTTGCGCCTCGCGTGTGTCCGCCGGCAGCAGGTTCAGGTCGCGGGCGACGGTGTGCAGATCGTCCTCAGTCAGCATCTCTGAGCGCGTCATCAGCGCGATATGGGCTTGCCAGAAGTGCTCGGGATCGTCTGCGTGCTCCACCAGTTCAGCAGCGCGGCGGGCGATGTCGCTGCCCGTCACCGGCCGATGCCGGAAGACGTAACGCAGACGATCGCCGAGCTGATCGCGCACCTCGGCGATCCGCTCGTTCGCAGCCCGGCAATATGGGCACGCATAGCTCCCATATTCGACGAGCGTGATTTCGGCATTGACGGGGCCGAGAATGTGATCGGACGCGTTATCGACCGGCCGATCGAGCCAGTTACTTGATATTGCCTCCGTCACGCGCGCCCTCGTTCCCGCCGTTCACCGCGACCGTCCTTGCGATTCCGCCTGCAACGTTAGCCGCATGAGGGTCGCACCGTGGGAAATATGTTAGCGGAGGGTTTGCTTTCTGGAGCGGAGTCCGAGCGCCGAACGGTTCTCAGTTACGATCGAACCTGATGAAGCAGCGTGTGGGAGACACAATGATTCATTTTGTCGTGCATGACGAACACGATTCTGTCGGCGTGGTGGTGGTGGAAGGTGTTCGCGCCGGCGACGAGCTGACCGGCTGGATCATGGATCAGGACAAGACGCTTCAGACCAGGGTGGCGAACGACGTGCCGATCGGCCACAAGATCGCGATCCGCGATCTGAAGAAGGACGACACAGTGGTTAAATACGGGACCGACATCGGCCGCGCGATCGCGCCGATAAAAGTCGGTGAACATCTGCATGTGCACAACGTAAAAACGAAACGGTGGTAAATGAGGCTGGTGATCCGATGCTAAAGACATTTCAGGGATATCGTCGCGAAAACGGCCGCGTAGGCGTGCGCAATCACGTCATCATTCTTCCGGTCGACGACCTGTCGAACGCAGCGTCGGTCGCAGTCGCGAACAACATCAAGGGTGCGATGGCGCTGCCGCATCCGTATGGCCGGCTGCAGTTCGGCGCTGATCTCGAGCTGCACTTTCGCACGCTGATCGGGACCGGCAGCAATCCGAACGTGGCCGCGGTGGTCGTGATCGGCATCGAAGATCAGTGGACGCAGAAGATCGTCGAAGGCATCGCCGCGACCGGCAAGCCGGTCACCGGCTTCGGCATCGAGCAGCACGGCGATCACGAAACGATCATGCGCGCGTCGAAGGTGGCGCGCGAGTACGTGCAATGGGCGAGTGAGCTCGAGCGCGAGGAGTGTCCGCTGGACAGTCTCTGGGTATCGACCAAGTGCGGCGAATCGGACACCACCTCGGGCTGTGGTGCCAATCCGACCGTTGGCAACGCGTTTGACAAGCTGTATCCGCACGGCACGACGCTGGTCTTCGGCGAGACGACCGAGCTGACCGGCGGCGAACATCTGGTGGCGGAGCGCTGTCGGACGCCTGAGGTGCGCGAGAAGTTCATGCAGTACTTCAACCGTTATCAGGAAGTGATCGACCGCCACAAGACCAGCGATCTGTCGGACTCGCAGCCGACCAAGGGCAACATCCTCGGCGGCCTGACGACGATCGAGGAAAAAGCGCTCGGCAATATCCAGAAGATCGGTCGCAAGTGCGTGATCGATGGCGTGCTCGACAAGGCCGAGACCCCGACCGGGCCGGGGCTCTGGTTCATGGACTCATCGTCGGCGGCGGCTGAGATGGTCACGCTGTGTGCTGCGTCCGGTTACACGGTTCATTTCTTTCCGACCGGGCAGGGCAATGTGATCGGCAATCCGATCCTGCCGGTGATCAAGCTGTGCGCGAATCCTCGCACCGTGCGCACGATGAGCGAGCACATCGATGTCGATGTATCCGGCCTGTTGCGCCGTGAGATGACGCCCGACGAGGCGGGCGATGCGCTGATCGACATGATGTTTCGCACCGCCAACGGCCGGCTGACAGCGGCCGAGGCGCTCGGCCATCGCGAGTTCGTGCTGACACGCCTGTACGAGAGCGCCTGAAACTAGCGATGCAGATGTTGCAGGTGTCGGTGTGGCGTGGGACGGAGCAAGGCCGCTACGTCGATTACGAAGTGCCGCGCCAGACGAGCCAGACCGTGCTCGACGTCATCACCTACATTCAGCGCAAGCTCGATTCGACATTGGCCTACCGCTACGCCTGCCGGGTCGGCATGTGCGGATCGTGCGCGATGACGGTCAATGGCGTGGCACGCTGGACATGCCGCACGCACGTCAGCGCGGTGGCCGGCGATGACCGGCTTCAGGTCGGGCCGCTGGCCAATTTGCCGGTGATACGCGACCTCGCGACGGATATGCGCGAGTTCTTCAACAAGTGGACGCGCGCAAAGGGATACCACCTGGGCTCGCGCACGCGCCACGACGAGTTCGCCGCGGTCAAGCCGCAGAGCAGACAGGCGCAGGCACTGCAGGCCGGCATCGAATGCATCGGCTGCGGGGTGTGCTACGCGTCGTGCGATGTAGTGAGCTGGCGGCCCGATTATCTCGGCCCCGCTGCGCTGAATCGTGCATGGACGCTCGTCAACGATGTGCGTGATGTTGAGCGCAGCGCCCGCTTGCGCGCAGTCGCGGGCGACGCCGGGTGCCACAGCTGCCACACGCATATGAGCTGCACTGAGCGCTGCCCGAAGCACATTTCGCCGACGGCATCCATTGCCGGGTTGAAGCGGGCGACCAGCGCAGCCGCTATCAAGGGCGAGTTGTGACACCTAACTCCGACGCGCGTCGAGATACACGGCTGTGGCTCGCGCAGCGTGCGTCGGCTGCCGTGCTGGCGGTGTGTGTCCTTGTGCACCTGGCCACGATCATCTATGCGACACGCAGTGGCCTGTCGGCGGCGGAGATACTGGCCAGGACCCGCGGCAACGGCGCCTGGCTGGCGTTCTACATGGTCTTCGTGCTGGCGGTGGCGGTGCACGCGCCGATCGGGCTGCGTGCCATCGCGATCGAATGGCTGGGCTGGCGCGGCCGCTGGCGTGACATCGTGCTGGCGGCGTTTGGCGTGATGCTTGTCGCGATGGGATTCGCCGCGGCGCGGGGACTGTTTCTGTGAGCAGTCGCGCGTAAACCATGAGAGGCAAGACGGCGCGGGCGCGTCATCATCCTTCGTACTGGGCCTTTGTCGTGCATCGGTTGAGCGGAATTGCGCTGGGCTTGTTTCTTCCGTTTCATTTCTGGGCGTTGAGCCGGGCGCTGAACGGCGAGGCAGAGCTTGAAGCGTTCCTGCGATGGACTGACTATCCGCTGGTGAAGACGGCGGAGTGGGGCCTGGTCATACTGCTCGCCGCACACGCGGGCGGGGGAATAAGATTGCTCGCACTGGAGTTTCTTCCCTGGCGAGATTGGCAAGGGTCGTTGCTGGCGGTGGCGGCGGCGTTTACGGTGGTGGTAGGTCTGGCTTTTGCGCTGGCGCTCTAGCGTAATCAGCCGACATTAGGACCAATTTTTTGAGGCTACGGATGAAACTGCGCTTGCTCGTATTAGCCCTGGGGTCGCTGCTGTCATTCGGTGCGCTCGGCCAGGCGACAAATTATCCGAACAAGACGGTGCGTATCGTCGTGCCGTTTGCTGCCGGCGGCGCGACCGATATCGTTTCACGCATCCTGGCGCAGAAGCTCACCGAGGTTTGGGGCCACTCGGTCGTAGTCGAGAATCGCGGCGGCGCCGGCGGTAACATCGGTGCCGCTGAAGTAGCCAGGGCCACGCCCGACGGCTACACGCTGCTGATGACATCCGGCTCGATTGTTACGGCCAACCAGCACATCTACAAGAACATGGGCTTCGACCCCAAGGCTGACTTGATGCCCATCACCATGGTGTCGAGCGGCCCGCAGGTGATCGTCGTCAATCCGAACCTTCCCGTGAAGACGCTGAAGGAGCTTATCGAACTGGCTAAAGCCAAGCCCGGCACGCTCAACTACGGCCATGCCGGCATCGGAAGCCAGACGCATCTGGCGGCGGAGAATTTTCTGTACGCCACCGGCTTGAGCATTCAGAACATCCCTTACAAGGGTGAAGGACCCGCGATTACCGATCTGGTGACGGGCCAGATCAGCATGGCGACGCCGAACGTGCCGGCAGCGATCGGCTTTATCAACGGCGGCAAACTGCGTGCGCTGGCAGTGACGGGCAAGGAACGCTCGCCGGCGCTCCCCAATGTGCCAACGGTTGCCGAGACTGTTCCAGGCTTCGAGAATATCGGTTGGTTCGGACTGATGGCTCCCGCTGGCACACCGCAGCCGATCATCGACAAGATCTATGGCGATGTCGCCAAGGTGCTCGACACAACGGACATGCGGGCCCGCTTTTTCGTACAGGGCATGGTTCCGTCGCCGCTGACGCCCAAGGCGTTCGCAACTCGCATTGAGAGCGAAACCTCGCGCTGGGCGACCGTTGTGCGCGAACGCAAGATCGCCGGCAACTAGTGTGAATAGGCCCCAATGCTCGAAATAGACCTCGCACAGGTAGAAACGGTTGCCAAGGAGCTCTACATTCGAGCATTGAAGCAGCTGCCACCTGACATCAAGAGCGGGTTCGAACGGCTGGCGGCGAGTGAAACAAACGCGACGGCGAAGCGCGTTCTCGGCACGATGGTCTCGAACATTGCGGTGGCCGAACGCACCGACAATCTGCTTTGCCAGGACACCGGAATTCCGATCTACAACGTGACGATCGGACGCGGCATCCGGGTCGACGGCGTCCAACTGAAGCAGGCGATACGTCGAGGCTGCGAGCGCGCAACGCGCGAGCTTCCGTTTCGCTCGTCGATCGTGCATCCGATCACGCGCGTCAATGAACAGACTTCGTGCGGGCCCGGGGTACCGGTGATCCATTTCGATTTCGATTCCAGCGAGGCGCTGTCGATCGAGATGATTCCGAAAGGCTCCGGCTCGGAAAACAACTCGTTCCTGAAGATGGCAATCCCTGCCGATGGTGTCGATGCGATCAAGACGTTTGTGGTCGACTGCATCCTGAATGCCGGCGGAAAGACGTGTCCCCCGACCATCGTCGGCGTCGGTGTCGGCGGCACCGCCGATCTATGCGTGCATCTTGCGAAGCGCGCCGCTGTGCGGCCACTCGGCACTGCATGCAGCGATCCCGACGGAGCGGAGCTCGAGACGGCGCTGAGTGCCGCCGTGAATGCGCTTGGCGTCGGGCCGCAGGGGCTGGGTGGTGACAGCACCGCCTTCGCGGTGCACGTGGAGCTGGCGGCGACGCACATCACGATGAATCCGGTCGCGGTGAACATGCAGTGCCATTCGGCGCGCCGGGCACGAGCTACGTTCAGCGCGCGCGGCATCGAGTACGCCTTTTAGGCATGGCGCATCACGAGCTGGAAACTCCGATCACGGAGCAGCAGGTGCGCTCCCTGCGGGTGAACGATACGGTCACGCTGCAGCAGACCTTGTTCGGTCTGCGTGACGCCACGCTGATTCACCTGTTCGACCATGGCCGTACGACGCGTTTCAATCTGGAGGGACATGCGGTGATCCACACGGCGCCGAACGTCAGGCGGGTTCCGCGTTCAGTCGAACATCCGGCCGGCTATGAACCGCTATGCGTAGGCACGACGACGTCGGCACGGATGGAGCGGTTTACGCACGCCCTGATGACAACGCACGGCGTCCGCCTGATCATCGGCAAGGGCGGGATGGGCGCACAGTCGCTTGCAGTCTTCGGCGAACTGGGTGGTGCCTATCTCGCCATCGTGGGAGGCGCGGCGGCGCTCGAGACGACGTGGATCGAGCGTATCGAGGATGTCGACCTCGACGATCTGAATCCGGAGTCGCTCTGGCAGTTCGCGGTCCGAGATTTTGGGCCGCTGCTGGTCGCGATGGACAGTCATGGCGCGAGCCTGTACGAGACGGTGAGCAACGACGCGCAGGCGCGGCGTGCCGATGTCCTTCGATCGCTCGGCGTGAAGGCGTAAGAGGTCTCTTGCGCAGACTGCAGACCGATATCCTGATCCTCGGCTCCGGCGGCGCGGGCTTGTTTGCGGCGTTGCATGCGAAGCAGGCCGCTCCCGAACTGTCGGTCACGATCTCGGTCAAGGGTTTGCTGGGCAAATGCGGCTGCACGCGGATGGTCCAGGGCGGCTACAACGTCGCACTCGCGGCCGACGATTCGGTCGAGCGGCATTTCATGGACACGATCGAGGGCGGTGCCTGGCTGTCCGACCAGGATCTCGCGTGGACACTCGTGTCGACGGCGGTCGAGCGTGTGCGCGAGCTCGAAAACGAGCTCGGGTGTCTGTTCGATCGCAACGCGGATGGCACGATCCATCAGAAAGCGTTCGCCGGCCAGACGTTCGATCGCACCGTTCACAAGGGTGACTTGACCGGCATCGAGATCATCAATCGTCTCGCGGAGCAGGTGTGGGCGCGCGACATTGCGCGCCTCGAGGAACATCGCGCGGTTGCACTGATCAAGACAGCGGGCGGCGATGCGATCGCGGGCGTACTGCACATCGACATGCGCACCGGTGAGTATGTGTTCGTACAGGCGCGCGCGGTGCTTCTCGCCACCGGCGGCGGGCCGACGATGTACAAGTACCACACGCCATCGGGCGACAAGAGCTGCGATGGGCTGGCGATGGCGCTGCGGGCGGGCCTCACGCTGCGCGATATGGAGATGGTGCAGTTTCATCCGACAGGATTGCTGGCAGGCAGCGATACGCGGATGACCGGCACGGTGCTGGAGGAAGGATTGCGCGGTGCCGGCGGCTTCCTTCTGAACGGCGCCGGCGAACGCTTCATGTTGGCGCACGACGCGCGCGCAGAACGGGCCACGCGCGACATTGTCTCGCGGGCGATTTTTGCCGAAATGCGCGCCGGTAACACCACGCCGAACGGTGGCGTTTACCTGCAGATGAGTCATCTGGGCGCGGCACAGGTGCGCGCGGCTTTCAAAGGCCTGGTCGAGCGCTGCGCCGATTGCGGCTTCGATCTGGCCGCCGGCAGGGTCGAAGTGGTCCCGACCGCGCATTACATGATGGGCGGCGTCGTGTTCAACGGCGATTGCAGTACTTCTCTGCCGGGCCTGTTCGCAGCAGGAGAAGACACCGGCGGCGTGCATGGTGCCAACCGGCTGGGTGGCAACGGGGTCGCGAACTCCACCGTGTTCGGTGGCATCGCGGGCGATACGATGGCGCAATCGGTGCGTGCCAATCGAGAATGGCCCGCGCCGGACGAAGATGCGATTTCACAGGCGGTTGCGGAAGCAGAGCAGCCGTTCCACCAAAAGGCGGGCGATGTGGAGCAGATCCGCGCGGCGCTGATCGATTGCATGTGGGAAGACGTCGGCATCATCCGCGACGGTGCAGGGCTTGCACGCGCCGATCAGCGGCTGCTACAGCTCGAGAGTGAACTAAAAGCGATCGGCATCGCGAGTCAGGAGCGGGCGTTCAACCTCACCTGGCACGACTGGCTCAATCTGTCCAACCTGATACTGGTGAGTCGGGCGATTCGAAGCGCGGCCGCCGAGCGCCGCGAATCCCGGGGCGCGCACTTTCGCGAGGACTTCCCGCAGAGTTGTCCGCTCGAGCAATCGACCTACGTCACTGTGCGATTCGACGGCGCATTCGAGCTCGACGAACAACCGGTGCGGTTTTCGCGCATCCGGCCTGGGCAGACGCTGCTCACGTGAAGATCGTCATCAGCGAATTCATGGACGAAGCTGCGGTCGACCGGCTGCGCGCGGAGTTCGACGTCCTTTACGACCCTGGGTTGGTAGATTTGTTGGATGAGCTTGGCTCGGCGATCGAGTCCGCCGACGCATTGGTCGTGCGCAATCGAACGCAGGTCAATGCGGCGCTGCTCGCGCGTGCGCGGAAGCTTCGAGTCATCGGACGTCTAGGCGTCGGGCTCGACAACATCGACACCGTGACGTGCGCCGCGCGCGCCATCGATGTTATCGCCGCTACGGGTGCGAACGCTTTATCGGTAGCCGAGTACGTCGTCTGCAGTGCAATGTTGTTGGTGCGGGGCGCATACGCATCGTCGCCGGAGGTGGCTGCCGGACAATGGCCGCGCGTGAAGCTGTCGCAGGGGCGTGAGGTGCACGGAAAGACGCTGGGCCTGGTCGGCTTCGGAGCGATCGGCCAGCTCAGTGCGCAGCTGGCACAGGGCGTTGGCTTGCAGGTCATCGCGCACGATCCGCTGATTGCGCCCGATAACGCAGTATGGCGCGCGCTGCGCGTTCGGCCATACCGCCTGGACGAGCTGCTCGCCGAAGCGGATGTCATTTCACTGCACGTGCCGCTGATTCAATCCACGCGGCGCCTGTTCGACGCAGCGCGCATCGCATCGATGAAGCGCGGCGCGGTGCTGATTAACACCGCACGCGGCGAGATCGTGGACGAGGCAGCACTGGCCGGCGCGCTGCACTCCGGGCATCTGGCGGGTGCTGCGCTCGATGTGTTCTCACACGAGCCGCTCGCGGCCGGCTCGCCGCTTGCCGGCTGCCCGAATCTGCTGCTGACTCCGCATATAGCCGGCGTAACGCAGGAATCCAACGTACGCGTCAGCGCATTGATCGCGGACCGCGTCACGGCTGCGCTGCGCCCCCCGATTCGTTGATTGATGCAGGAGCCGACATGACCGCCACTGATGACGCCGACAAACGAGAACTCGACTCGCAACGCTATGAACTGCTGCACGGCCTGCAGGAATGGCTTGAAACGCCGATGCTGGTGCTCGCGTTCGTATGGTTGGGGCTGTTCATCGCAGAGATGATATGGGGCCTTACACGGCTACTCGAGACGGCAGGCTATGTGATCTGGGGTGCGTTCATCGTCGAGTTTGCCCTAGCGCTGATCCTGGCGCCCGTTAAATTCGAGTACCTGAAATCGAACTGGCTGAAGGCAGTATCGCTGCTGATTCCTGCATTGCGAGCGTTTCGGTTGCTAACCGTGTTTCGCGCTGCGCGCGTAACGCGCGTGGTGGGAAGCGCGCGCGGGCTGCTGCGAGTGTTCAGCACGATCAACCGCGGTATGCGCGCGTTTCAGAAGAGCATGAGCCGCCGCGGCTTCGGCTACGTCGTCGGGCTGACTGTCATCGTCACATTGACGGGCGCGGCAGGCATGTTCGCATTCGAGCGGCAAGCCCTCGGTACGGGTGGCTTGGATAGCTACGGCGCGGCGCTATGGTGGACCGCGATGATCATGACGACGTTGGGATCTGACTACTGGCCGCAGACCGCCGAAGGCCGCGTGCTGTGTTTTCTGCTTTCCCTGTACGCCTTCGCAGTGTTCGGTTATCTGGCAGCGACGCTCGCAACCTACTTCATTGGCCGCGATGCCGACGATGACGACGCCGAATTGGCCGGCGCCCGATCGATCGCGGACCTGAAGGCCGAGGTGGCGGCGTTGCGCGCTGAAATCAGCGGCCTGCACAGCACCGTCAAGCTTGCCGCAGTCGGGCCCAACTGATAGGCGTGTCACTGTCCTGGTTGACAATAGTTCACCTGCATGATCATATGCGTAGCAGCGCATATGCGTGCTAGGGCAACATGGAACCCGAACTGGAACGGCTGTTCGAGGTGGTCTCAGGCTACTTCAGCTTGTTGTCCGAGCCGACGCGCCTGAAAATTCTGAACGCGATCTGTGAAGGCGAGTTGAGCGTGTCGGAGATTGTCGAGCGTGTCGAATCGACGCAGACCAACGTGTCGCGCCATTTAAACCTGATGTACGGCAAAGGTGTGCTGAGGCGGCGCCGCAGCGGTGCGATGACTTTTTACTCGATCGCCGATCCGAACATCGTGACGCTGTGCCGCACTGCGTGCGTACAGATGGCCAGCCAGCTCGAAGAAAAGTCGGTGTCGAGTCGGGCGTTGAAGCGGTTTATGCGCGAATGAGACTGAATCGTGTCACTCTGGCGCCAGAGAATCATTTGTCGGTTCCGATGCGCCGCAACTTGATTCGAGGCAGCTTGGCCGCCTTGGCCGCCCCGGGCGTCGCAATCGCGCAAGCGAAAGATTTGGTGCCTCCATGGACGCGCTCACTCGGCGCGCCGGTGGCTACGACCGGCTACGGTATGCCGTCGAATTACGAGGCCAACGTCCAGCGGCGACAAAGCCCCGGACTGACGCCGCAGCCGCAGTCAAGCATCAGCTTTACGCCGCTGCAGAATCTGTTCGGCATCATCACGCCGAACGGCGTGCATTTCGAGCGGCACCACTCCGGCATGCCGGAGGTTGATCCTGATCAGCACAAGCTGATGATCCATGGCCTGGTCAAGCGGTCGTTGATGCTGACGATGGACGATGTGATGCGGTTTCCATCGGTCTCGCGCATTCACTTTATCGAATGCGGAGCCAACGGCGGCATGGAGTGGGGCAACGTGGCGGTGCCGACAGTGCAGTACACGCACGGCATGCTTGGGTGCTGCGAATGGACCGGCGTGCTGCTGTCTACTTTGCTCGACGAAGTCGGCTTCGACCGCGCCAAAGGCAAGTTCGTCCTCGCCGAAGGCGCAGATGGCTCGGCGCTGACGCGCACGATCCCGATCGAGTTTGCTTTGAACGACGTGATGGTCGTCTACGGGCAGAACGGCGAAATGCTGCGGCCGGAAAACGGCTACCCGCTGCGCCTGCTGGTGCCGGGCGTGCAGGGCGTGTCGAGCGTCAAGTGGCTGCGCCGTCTCGAGGTTGGCGACAAGCCATGGAACACACGCGAGGAGGCATTGCACTACATCGATCTGCTCCCCGATGGCGTGCACCGTCAGTACTCGGGAGTGCAGGAAGTCAAATCGGTGATCACGATGCCTTCTGGCGGTCAAAAATTGGTAGACCAGGGCTATTACGAGATCACTGGACTGGCGTGGTCGGGACGCGGCAAGGTCAAGCGCGTCGATGTTTCGGTCGACGGCGGTCGAAACTGGCAAACCGCGCGCTTGCAGGAACCGGTGCTGACCAAGGCATTGACCCGCTTCCGGCTTGATTGGAAGTGGAGCGGCGCGCCTGCGTTGCTGCAAAGCCGCGCGACCGACGAGACCGGGCACGTACAGCCGAGCATCCATCAGCTACGCGCGGTGCGCGGTGTGCGGTCGATCTATCACAACAACGCGGTGCAGACGTGGCATGTGCAGTCGAACGGAGAAGTGTGGAATGTGCAACTGGCGGCATAGCGCGCTGTTCACACTCGCGCTTGCCGGTGCGCTCGCCTCCACGCATGGCCAGCAGACGTCCGGCTTTGGACTTGGCCGGGCCCCGACGCCGCAGGAGATCGCTGCGTGGGACATCGACGTGCGCCCCGATGGGCACGGCGTAAAGACGGGCCGCGGTACGGTCGCGCAAGGGCAGCCGATCTACGACGCTCAGTGTGCGAGCTGTCATGGCACGTTCGGCGAAAACAATCAGTACATGCCGATTGCGGGCGGTGTACGGAAGGACGATCTGAACACTGGGCGCGCGGCGGCGTTACGCGAATCCGACGGCATCCGCACGCTCGGCACCAAGCTCAATTACGCGACAACCCTATGGGACTACATCTTCCGGGCGATGCCGTGGACAAATTCGCAGTCACTGACCGTCGATGAAACCTATGCCGTTACCGCGTATGTGCTGCACTTAAACGGGATCGTGCCGGCCGACTTCGAGCTGAACGAGAAGACGCTGCTTGGCGTGCAGATGCCGAATCGCAACGGGCTGACGACCGCGCACGGACTGGCCAGCGTGCGGGGCAAGCCCGACGCGCAGGGCAGCTCATGCATGAAGGATTGCGCGAAGAACGTGCAGATCGCGTCGGCGCTGCCGGAGTACGCGCGCAATCAGCACGGCAATCTGGCTCAGCAGAAGCGGCTGCTCGGGCCGATGCGTGGCATCGACACCGCACGCTACGACATCGGCAAAGCCACGGCCGGGATGCCTGTCGCTGAACCAACCGCGGCGCCGAACCTGAAGGAGCTGCTGACGCGTAACGCCTGCACCGCGTGCCACGGCATGACGAGCAAAATCGTCGGACCGGGGTTCAAGGAGATCGCAAGCAAGTATCAGGGCCGAGCCGATGCGCACGCGTATCTGGCGACCAAGATCAAGGAGGGTGGGCAAGGTGTCTGGGGCGCAGTTCCGATGCCGCCACAGGCGGGTGTAAGAGACAGCGATGCCGGCGTTATTGCACGCTGGATCATGGACGGCGCCAAATGACCGATAGCGCTAGGGATATCCCGGAACGCAATATCAGGTCGTGATCGCGCTGCTACAGTGCAGTGTTTTGCTTATGAATGCAGGAGAATCGATGACCCAGAATCGCAGAGCGTTTGTAAAGCTGAGCGGCGTATTCGCAGTGATGGCTGCGGCCGGTCTTTTGAGCGCCGACGAAGCGTTCGCGCAGCAGCAGGCGTGGAACAAGGCGGCGTTCGAGTCGAAGAACCTCGACGAAACGGTCAAGGCGCTCGGCGGCGCGACGGCAGTGCCAAGCGGTGACATCACGATCACCGCACCGGACATCGCTGAAAACGGCGCAGTCGTTCCGGTCAACGTCACGAGCAAGATTCCGAACACGCAGAACGTCTACATCCTGGTGGAGAAGAATCCGAATTCGCTGGCAGCGGGCTTCGGCATTCCGCCCGGCACAGAGCCCAGCGTGGCGACCCGTATCAAGATGGGACAGACATCGAACGTGCACGCGGTCGTCAAGGCGGATAACAAGTTCTACGTGGCCACGAAGGAAGTCAAGGTCACGCTGGGCGGTTGCGGCGGCTAAGGGTTAATTTAAGGAAACAACATGGCAGATCCGATGAGAATTCGCGCGACCGAGCAGCCCGATGGCGTCGATGTGCGCGTACTGATGGCCCACGAAATGGAAAGCGGGCAGCGGCGCGACTCGGCCGGGAAACTGGTGCCGGCGCATTTCATTTCGAACGTGACGGTGACTCACAACGGCAAGCCGGTGCTGAACGCCGAATGGGGCCCCGCGGTGGCCAAGAATCCGTACCTGCAGTTCAAGTTCAAGGGTGCGAAGAAGGGCGACAAGATCAGCGTGACGTGGGTCGACAACAAGGGCGATACGCGCACCGACGAAGCGACCATCAGCTGATCGTCGATGCGTCGCGCGCGGCGACGTGCGGTGGGAGCAAAAGCGCCTGTTCGGCGCTGGGTCAGTAGACATCTCTAGAGAGAGGAATTTATGAACAATCTGCGCAGGACGTTTCTAAAACTCGCTGGTGGTGCGGGTACCGTTGCCGCGGCGGTGTCTCTGGGCTTGAGCGTTTCCGGTGGAGCAGTCGCCCAAGGAGCCGCGCCCGGCATGCCGCTGCCGGAGGAGAAGGTCGCCGACACGCTCGAGCGGTTGTTCGGCAAGCGGCCGATCCAGCCCGCCGGCGAGCGGATCAAGGTCGAGGCGCCGTTGATCGCCGAGAACGGAGCGGTGGTGCCGGTGCGGGTGGAGGTCGATCTGCCGATGACCCAGGACGACTACGTGCGCAACATCTACATCATCAGCGACAAGAACCGCCGCCCGTTGAACGCGCAGTTCTCGTTGACGCCGGACTCGGGCAAAGCTGCCGTCGGCACCAACATCCGGCTGGCAGCGACGGGCGACGTACGTGCGATCGCGGAGACGAGCAAGGGCACGCTCTACGAAACCAAGCGCGAAGTGAAGGTCACGGTCGGCGGCTGCGGCGGCTGATCGCACGCGGTCTTCCCCGTGCACTCGATGCATGAAGAATCTGGAGGTACGTGATGTCGCAGGTACGGATACGCATTCCCGAGAAGATCAAGCCGGGCGAAGTCGTGACGGTGCGCGCACTGGTCACCCACCCGATGGAGACCATGGCGTTCAAGGGGGGCAAGCCGGTCGAGAAGAACTACGACTTCATCCACAAGGTCGAGGCCACCTACAACGGCAAAAAGGTATTCGAGGCGGCGACCTCGCAAGCGGTGAGCCAGAATCCCTTCATCTCGTTTTCGCTCAAGGCCGACGCGCCGGGTGTCGTCAAGATCATGTTCCACGACACACACGGCAAGACCTACGAAGGGCAGGCCGAGATCAAGTTCTGACGCGGCACGCCGCGTCTGCGGGCGTAAGGCTGCCGCCGCTAGGGGGCCGCGTGTCGCCAGGATGAAAATAACAGAAGGAGGTTCGTCATGAGGGATTGGGTGCAGAAACTTCTTCGCCTCAAGCGGCCGGGTCTGGTCGCAATCGGCTTGTTGTTCGTTGCCGCGTGCGCGACGGTGGGAACGACCGTCACTTCCAAAGAATGGAAGACGAGAGCGATCCCCCTGTCGCAGGGCGTCATCAAGGAAGCGGACGGCAAGCGCACTCAGGTACGCTACCCCGGCTTCCGCGAAGCCAGAAGCTTCGACCAGTGGCCGACCTACGCCGACGGCAGCCCCCCGTATTTCCCGCCCAAGAAGGGGGAGATGCCCACCGGGATCAAGGGCGATCCCAAGAAGGGGCACGCGCTGATCACGGCGGGCGCCAAGGGCCCGTGCACGGGCTGCCACCTCATTCCGGACGCCGCCGTCTGGCCGATGGGCAACGTGGGTCCCGACCTGCGCACGATTGGCGACCGCGGCCTGCCGGACAGTTTCTTGTACCAGATCGTGTACGACCCGCGGGTGATCTTCGGAGCGGACAGCCCGATGGCGCCGTTCGGCGCCTCGGGCATATGGACGGAGGAGGAAATCGTTCACGTGGTGGCTTACCTCCAGAGCCTGAAGGGCAAGCCGGCGGGCGTGCCGCCGAAGGTTACGGACGACAAGCAGTGGAACCCCTTTACGCGCGACGTGGTGCGGCTTGACTTCGGTGATCCGATGGATCTCACTGCGAACCCCGCGCTCGTTATGACCGAAGCAGGCGCCGTGCCGCTCTGGAGCAAGCCCGGTCCCAAGGGCCAGTCCTGCGCGGGCTGCCACGGGCCGATCGGCGCGCCCGATGCGCGGCGCCCGCTCGGCGTGATCAAGTCAATGGTGGGCGTCGGGGTCCGCTACCCGAGGTGGTTTGACCAATACCGGCGCATGATGTCGATTGAGGATTTCCTGGCGGTGCATACGCCAGAGACCACCGGGCATGAAATGCCCGCGCAGGGCGAGCAGAACCTCACCATGTCGGTCCTTGTGAAGATGCAGTCGAACGGCATGCCCTACAAGCTCGACACGGGCGATCCGAACGTGCGGGCCGCCATCAAGCGCGGCGAGGAACTGTTCAACCGCAGGGTCGGCATGCGCGGCCAGGCCTGCGCGAACTGTCACACCTCGCGCGGCGGGGCGCACAAGTTCCTGGGCGGGCGCTACCTCGCTGATATCGACAAGGACGCGATGATGAATCATCCCTACTACCGAACGTCGCAGGGCGCGCTGTGGGACCCCCGCATACGGTTCCAGTGGTGCATGACGCCCCTGCTCGCCAACATGCTGCCGGGTGATGCCCCCGAGTACGCGGATCTCGAGACCTTCCTCGTGTCGAAGCAGCAGGGGCACACGCTGGAGATCCCGAGAAGGCCGTCACACTGAGAGAGTGCGGCGCCGGGGCCTTGTCCCCGGCGTCCGCTCCGTTCCGCAGTAGAGATCATGGAAGTAACCCGCCGCGATTTGCTC
>JBGTEW010000328.1:0-20123 GCA_041747615.1 Burkholderiaceae bacterium
TGCGACCACTCAACCCCTTTCGGAACTCGCACATCATTGACCTTGAACCCGCGCACGTAGATGCGATCGAGCTGAAACCACGGCATCATGCTTGGATAGGTGCGCGCGACGTGCGAGCGCGGCAGCTCGCGCCACGGCACCAGACGGTCGCGCAGGCGCGGCTTCGACTGCCGGCGGTTGAACTCCGATGCCGCCTCGAACACATCGAGCTCGGAATGCAGCACATCGTCGACTCCGCGCTGCCAGTCGTTGAAGTCGCCGGCGATGATCAGAGGCGATGTCTTCGGAATCTCGGACTTGACGAAGTCGATCAGGAACTCCGCCTGCCGCACGCGGCTGCGCTTGATCAATCCGAAATGCGTGTTGATCAGGTGAACATCGAGCGCGCCTTTCGATGTCTCGATATGCGACACCGCATGCAGCAACCCGCGCTTCTCGAGCGCATGGTCCGAAATGTCGTGGTTCAAATGGCGACCGATCGTATGGCGCGAGACGATCGCATTGCCGTGATGGCCGTGCGGATAAATTGCGTTCATTCCATAGGCGCGGTGAAGGTAGCTGCCGGTGCAGAGGAAGTCGAGCTGGGTGCCCTGCGGATGGCCGTTGCGCCGGGCCATTCGCTCATTCTTGTCCTGCACTTCCTGCAGGAACACGATGTCGGCGTTGATCGAGCTCAGTGCGAGCTTGACATCGTGAATGCGCGACCGTTGCCTCAAGCCCATCACGCCCTTGTGAATGTTGTAGGTTGCTACCCGGATCTTCATGGCAGTTGCAGAGTTGAAGGCACCCCATTCTGCAAGGGACGGACCTCGAAATAAGCGTCGAACAGCAGGGGGTCGTCGAAGTGGCGCCGGCCGACGAACGCGGTCGCATGGTGGCCCCACTGGCGCATCTGCCCCGCCGACTCGATGCCCATCGGCCAGAAAAACCAGCGCTCCGCGCGCTCGCTGCCAGCGATCAGCGCATCTTCCCCATAGGCGCTGCGGGTGCTGCCGTTGCGCCGTTTCAACGTTGTCAGCGCTCGTTCCTCCCGCAGCAGGTAGGAAACGGCATTGGTCTTGTGGACCGCGGCATCGATGTACACGCGCTGCAAATAGTGCGTGCCGGACTCGATCCGCAGGACGATTTTCTCGTTCAGACGAGCGCTGGGCGCGGGTTGCGGCACGAAAAGACCTTCATCCAGCGTGTCAGGCAAGTCGCGCGCCCTCACCTTCTCAGTCGGGAAGAAAGAGTGGTAACACCCGCACGCGTGCATGCTGTCATAGACGATCGCCCCGCCCGCGTGATCCAACGTCACCCGCCAGACGACGGCGTCGAGCCTGCCCGCCAGCAGGTCGAATGGATGGCTCTGCGGACGTTCACTGAACCAGAATGTGTAGACCAGTTGCGGATAAATCAAGCCACCGATCATCGCGTGCGTCAGCCGCGTATAGCCAACCGCCATCGTAGTGTCGACGCTCACGCGGTCATCGGCGTCGAGGGTCAGCGCGCCCGGCCGGTCGTACGCCGCTGCCACGTCGATCTCCAGCACCGGGGCATGCCGCTCGAACAGCGCCGCCATCGCAGCGGGTGGCCATTTTGGAACTCCCAGCGAATCGACCACAGCTGGTGCCAACGTCTCGGTTGCAGAGTGCACGTGTGCATACCGTTGCAGGCGACCTCGGACCCGCAGCACGTCGATCGGCATCGAGAAGACTTCACGCGTCGCCGCATGCCAGATGGAAATACCGGCGGCGAACGGCAATCGCGTCAGCGGATAAAGGCCGACCGCCCGCAAGGCGATGCTGTAGTTATCGGGGACCTTGGCGCGGCTACGCAGCTCATCGAACGCGGCCGTATCGGCGGCGGCGAGCAGGGAACGACACCGTGGCAGATCGTCGACGCTCAGCTCGGCGTTCGCCAACTCGGTTGCCCGCGCTGCTTGATCGAGCTGGTGCAGCTGCGTGCGCCATGCCTGTTTCTGCAGCTCGCCGAGCGCGCGATTTGCCAGCGCCGCACTGAAGCGGTTGACACGCTGGTAAGGAAACCCCGGGATCCGCGTGGCCTCGGCATCGCGCACCGCGAGCGAATCGATGCGTCGATCGATATCGGCGAACAGCCGCGCGCAGTAGCCGACGACATCGTCACGCTCGAGATGCGCCGCGATCGGGGTCGATGCGTACGGATCGAGGTTTGCGCAGCCACCGAGCGCGATCAGCAGCAACGCAGCATGGGCAAATCGCCTGCTCATTGCGCCTTACCCGTCTGCCTCGCGCGGCCCGCCTGTCGCCTGGCCATTTCGCGCAGCAGGGCCTCAAATTGCGTGCGAGTCGTCTTCCTCACCATCGCAGTCCCGAAAAGGTGTCCGATGATCGGCGGCAGCGGCTCGGCCAGCTCGAAACGAGATTCATACTGCAGCCGTACCCCGGCACGGCGCTCGATCGTGACGACTGCAAAATCGTAGGTACCCGAAAAAGAGCGGATCGTCTGCGGCGCGCCGTTGACTGCGCCGGGTTCGGAGCGAGCGACAATGCGATCGTACGGCTGCTGCGTCACGACCATAAGCACGCGCACGGGTATGTCGAAGAAGAACAGCGGAAAAACTCCCTGCTGCTCGACAATCAGACGCAAGCCCTCTCGCGCAACGACGCGCGACCGCTCGATGTTCGGCAGGAAATCGGGCATGCCCTCGTAATCGGTGATTGTCTCCCACGCGATGCGCGGATCGACCGCCACGCTGGCCCGCGCACTGACGAAAAATGTGTCGCCGTCGCGCTCAACGGCAACCGTCGGCAATGGCTGACCTTCGCTGCTCGCCGCGCAGCACAGCAACACGCCAAGCGCGGCCACCTGCTTAACTGCCAATGCGCAACATTTCCAATCGTCGAACCGCCTCGGCATTCGTCCACGAAAAGCAGGCGTCGGCTGCTTCGCGGCAGGAGAGCCACCGGAAATGCACATGCTCGCGCGGATCGAGCCGGGGCTCGAAACGCTGCGGCCAGCGAAGTCCAAACACATGCTCCGTATTATCCGTAACGCCCGCTGCATAGCGATGGCGCCAGTGTTCGTAAATGGCGAAGCGATGGATAAGGTTCCAGTCATCAAATTGTTCCGGCAACACGACGAGCCCCGTCTCCTCGGCCACTTCGCGCACACATGTGGTGCGCAGCGGCTCGTCGGCGGCGTCGAGACTGCCGGTAACGCATTGCCAGAAACCGGGGTGATCGGCACGTTCCAGCAGGAGCACATCGAGTGCCGGGGTGTAGATCACGACCAGCACCGATTCCGGAACCTTCATCGCGGTGCTGGCCGCCGTCGCTAAATCACCCTGGGCTCGACCGCCTTCGCTTCCCCACGGACGCGGATGTGCAGCTCGCGCAGCTGCTTCTCATCGACCGCGCTCGGCGCCTGAGTCAGCAGGCACTGCGCGCGCTGCGTCTTCGGAAACGCGATAACGTCGCGGATCGATTCGGCACCCGCCATCAACGTGACGATACGGTCGAGTCCAAACGCGATACCGCCATGCGGCGGTGCGCCGTATTGCAACGCATCCAGCAGGAATCCGAACTTGGCTTGCGCTTCTTCAGAGTTGATCTTCAACGCGCGAAACACTTTGCTCTGTACGTCTTCACGGTGAATACGGATCGAACCGCCGCCGATCTCCCAGCCGTTTAACACTAGGTCGTAGGCCTTCGCCAGCGCGCGCGCCGGATCGGTTGCAAGACGATCCTCGTGCCCGTCCTTCGGACTGGTGAACGGGTGATGCGCGGCCACGTATCGCTGCGCGTCCTCGTCGAACTCGAACATCGGAAAGTCGACCACCCACAGCGGCTGCCACCCTTCGACAAACAGTCCGTGCGTGCGCCCGAACTCGCTGTGTCCGATCTTCGCGCGCAGCGCACCCAATGCGTCGTAAACGATCTTCGCGCGATCGGCGCCGAAAAAAATCAGATCGCCGTCCCTGGCGGCGGTGCGTTCGATGATGGTCGCCAGCGCAGTGTCGTGCAGGTTCTTGATGATCGGGCTTTGCAGGCCCGTTCGGCCCTGCGCCGCCTGATTGACCTTGATGTAGGCGAGACCCTTCGCGCCGTATATCTTCACGAACTGGGTGTAGCCGTCGATCTCCGACCTCGGAAGCTCTCCTCCGCCCGGAATTCGCAGCGCAATGACCTTGCCATCGTCGAGCTCGGTCGCGCCTTTGAACACCTTGAATTCCACATCGCCCATCGCGTCGGTCAGATCGGTCAGCTCAAGGCTGATCCGCAGGTCTGGCTTGTCCGAGCCATACAAGCGCATTGCGTCGGCATGCGCCATCACCGGAAACGGCCGCGGCAGCTTGACGGCGAGCACTTCATCGAACACGACGCGGATCATCTGCTCCATCATCGCGCGGATCTCCGCTTCATCGAGGAACGAAGTTTCGATATCGATCTGCGTGAACTCGGGCTGCCGGTCGGCGCGCAGGTCCTCGTCGCGAAAGCATTTGACGATCTGGTAGTAGCGATCGAAACTCGCCACCATCAGTAGCTGCTTGAACAACTGCGGCGATTGCGGAAGCGCGAAAAACGCGCCGGGATGCACGCGCGACGGCACCAGATAGTCGCGCGCCCCTTCCGGCGTGCTGCGCGTCAGCATCGGCGTTTCAATATCGATGAAGCCGGCCGCGTCCAGGAACTTGCGCACCGCCATCGTCGTGCGATAGCGCAGCATCATGTTCTTCTGCATCGCCGGCCGCCGCAGATCGAGCACGCGGTGCGTCAGCCTTGTGGTTTCGGACAGATTGTCGTCGTCGAGCTGAAACGGAATCGCCACCGACGCGTTCAGAATGACCAGCTCGTGGCACAGCACTTCGACTTCGCCCGATACCAACGCGGCGTTCACTGTGCCCTCGGGACGCCGGCGCACTGCGCCGACAATCTTCAAGCAATATTCGCTGCGCACTTTCTCGGCCGCAGCGAAAACGTCAGCACGGTCCGGATCGCAGACCACCTGTACCAGCCCCTCGCGGTCGCGCAGATCAATGAAGATGACGCCGCCATGGTCGCGCCGTCGGTGAACCCAGCCAAACAAGGTGACCGTTTTGCCGATAAACGTTGCATCTACCAGCCCTGCATATTCGGTACGCATTCGCTCCGCTCCATTCAGGGGCGCCGGCCTGCTTCGCAGTCCGGCAACTTAGGTTGGTCAATTAATTGCAGCTCGTAGCGCGCGGGGCAGCGCGCGGGTCGAGCGGTCGCCAACCGCCCAACCCTAGCGGTTTCGATTCGGCGTGACAAAGGGCTGCAGCTTGGCAGCCAGCGGCGGAGGGAGTTCGATCGTCATGAACGAAGCTTAATCAACATGGCCCATCGTCTCAACCCGGAATGCCCGGACCCTCGGTGGTCAGGGCAGACCGCGGCGGCCGGCCGTCGACGCGCGGCGGCACGACCCCGAGCGAAATGTGGAACTTCAGTGCGTCATCGACGGTGATATCGACCTCACGTACGTCACCGGGTCGAACCACGAGTACATATCCGGAAGTTGGATTCGGCGCGGTCGGTACATAGACGGTGATCGCGTCTTCGGAGGTAATCGCCGCGATCTTGGCTCCAGGCTGTCCGACAACGAAGCCGAGCGTCCATTGGTCGCGCTGCGGGAACTGGATCATCACGACCTTGCGAAACGACTGGCCGCGCCGCGCGAGCAGGGTGTCCGAGATCTGCTTCACGCTCGAATAAATCGAGCGCACGATCGGAATCTGGTTGAGCAGGCCGTGCCACCATTTCAGCAGCCGTTGGCCAATGATGTTGGCAGCGAGCACGCCGGTCGCCAGCACGATCAGCAGCGACAGCAGCAGGCCGAATCCGGGGATATGAAACGGCAGCAGCGCGTCGGGGTGCCAGTTGTGCGGCAACAGCAACAGCGTTTGATCCATCGTGCTGACGATCAGGTTGAGAACCCAGATCGTGATCGCCAGCGGAATCCAGACCAGCAGTCCGGCGATCAGATATCGCTTGAACATTCGGAGCCGGTCAGCTCGTACCGGTTTTGGGTGGTGATGACGGCGGTGGCGCTGAGGCGGATTTGCTTGTCTCGACCTTCGACTCCGTCTTGGTCTCGGTTTTCACTGCAGTCGCGGAATCCGCCGAAGTATCGGGTTTCGCCTCAGGCTTCGCGTCGACCTTCCCATCGGCTTTCGAATCAGACGCCTGATCCGCCTGAGTCTTCTCGTCGGACTTGCCTTTGTCCTTTTTCTTGCCGCTGTCGCGGAAGTCGGTGACGTACCAACCGGCCCCTTTCAACTGGAATCCGGCCGCAGTCACCTGCTTTACCAACGCAGGCTTGCCACATTCGGGGCAGTCGGTCAAAGGCGCGTCTGACACTTTCCGGATCACGTCCAGCTGGTGTCCGCACTGCGCGCACTTGTATGCGTAAATGGGCATTGCACTCCTGGCCACACACAAAACGCGCAATTGTAGGGCTTGCACATTTGCCACGCGCTGATTCAGACTCGCCCGGAAGGAGACCGATGATGGCCAGGAAAAATGATTCGCGCGACGCGCTGGATCCCTCAGTAGCGGCAGGAACCGCGCGCACTGACAACAGACCTGGCAAGGTCAAGGTCGCCGTGACCGACATCGACGGCGTGTTGCGCGGAAAGTACCTGCACAAGGACAAGTTCGCCTCGGCCGTCGACGGTGGGTTCGGCTTCTGCAATGTCGTGTTCGGCTGGGACATGACCGACAGCGTTTACGACAACACCCAGGTCATCGGCTGGCAGCATGGATTTCCCGATGCGATGGTGCAGCTCGACATGGACACGAAACGCAACGTGCCCTGGGACGACGATGTGCCGTTTTTTCTGGGCGACTTCATCAATGCGGATGGATCGCCGTTTCCGATCTGCCCGAGGCAGATACTGAAACGCGTAATCAAGCGCGCCGAAAGGCTCGGCGTGCAGCCGATGTGCGGGCTCGAGTTCGAGTGGTTCAACTTCTCGGAGACGCCGCAGAGCTGGGCGGCGAAGAAGGGCGTCGATCCGACGCCGCTGACGCCCGGCATGTTCGGTTATTCGCTGCTGCGCTCGAACGCGAATCGGGAGTTCTTCAACGCGCTGATGGACCAGCTGCTGCTGTTCCGCGTCCCGATCGAGGGGTTGCACACCGAGACCGGCCCTGGCGTTTACGAGGCGGCGATCCAGTTTTCCGATGCACTCGAATGCGCCGACCGCGGCGTGCTGTTCAAAAGCGGCGCGAAGGAGATCGGCGCCAGCTACGGAATCATTCCCAGCTTCATGGCGAAATGGAGCTCGCAGTATCCCGGCTGCTCGGGCCACGTGCATCAATCGCTGACCGATGGGAAGAAGAACCTGTTCTTCGACGCCAAAGGCACGTCCGGAATGAGCAAGCTGTTCGAAAGTTTCCTGGCAGGACAGATCGCCGTGCTGATGGAATTTGCGCCAATGTTCTGGCCGACGGTGAATAGCTACAAGCGGCTGGTCGACGGCTTCTGGGCGCCGGTCAAGCCGACCTGGGCGGTGGACAATCGCACCGCGAGCTTTCGCGTGATTCCCGGCTCGCCGAAAAGCACACGGCTGGAGACGCGCTGCCCGGGGGCAGATATCAACCCATATCTGGGGGTTGCCGCGCTGCTGGCAGCAGGACTGCACGGCATCGAGAAAAAACTAAAGCTCACCGCGCCGCCGATTACCGGCACCAATGAAGGCTCCGAACATATCCCGCGCGCACCGCGGTCGCTGAAGGAAACGACCGAGATTTTCCGCAGAAGCGACATCGCGCGCGACTGGTTTGGCGAACTCTTCGTCGATCACTTCGCCGCCACGCGCGACTGGGAGTGGCGGCAGTGGCAGGACGCGGTGACCGACTGGGAGCTGAAGCGCTATTTTGAGGTGATCTGATGCGCACGCGCTGTGTCATTGCGCTCGCCTCGGTTGTAGCGGCGACGGCGAGCGCGCAAACCGTCTACAAGGCCACTGGCCTTGACGGCGAAGTCACCTACAGCGACCGGCCGCCGGCTGGCAAGGCGCGCGCTGAGACGTTCGAGTTCCGCAATCTGCCGTCGAGCCCGCTGCCACCCGAGGTCGTGCGCTTTCGCGAGCATCTCGAGAAGAGCGCGCAGAGTCGCATTCAAGCGGCGCGCGCGCCGCGCTCTAACGAAGTCCGGCTCTTCACCGCCGCGTGGTGCGGACACTGCAGGCGTGCCAAGGCGCATCTGGCGTCGTCTCAGGTCAGTTATACCGAGTACGACATCGAGAGCGCCGACGGCATGCGCGCTTTCATAGAGGCCGGCGGCCGCGGGGGCATTCCGCTGCTCGTCAAGGGCGAGGAGCGCATTCAAGGCTACTCAGCTGCCGCGTACGATCGAATGGCGCCCGCCATCCGGCCGCGCTGACGAGAACTCCACGCCGGCTTCGATTGCGGCAGCCGGACCGTAGAATTGGCCGATGCCCGTCGATGCCCGTCGTATCAGCGCCACCTATCGCCTGCACGTTTCGGCACGCGACGGCAAGCAACGCGCCGAACAGCTTGCCCTCGAACAAAGCATCGAAATGCCCGCGCAATCGGTTTCAGACCCGCTTGTGCTGCACGAAATGGCGGCGCATGTTGAGGACGTTACGAGCGTTGACGACGCCACGCAGGTGGCGCGGCTTTCCCTGAGTGCCGAAACCGTCGGCGACGACGCCGCTCAGCTGATGAACATGCTGTTCGGCAATTGCTCGCTGCAGGAAGATGTCGAATTGATCGACGTCGATCTGCCCGCGGAGCTGGCTCGTCTGTGGGGCGGGCCAAATCACGGAATCGGGGGTGTCCGCAACCGTACCGGCGCGACCGATCGCCCGTTGACCTGCACCGCGCTCAAACCGATCGGTTCCGCGCCGCAGTCGCTGGCCCGCATGTGCACCGTCTTTGCGAACGCCGGCATCGACGTGATCAAGGACGATCACGGGTGGGCCAATCAGCGCAGCGCGCCGTTTGCCGAACGCGTGCGAGCCTGCCAGTCTGCAGTGAGAACCGCAAACGCCGGTCGCCGGGTCGGGGGCGCGATCTACGCACCGAGCCTGTACGGCCAGTACGAACAGATGTGCGAACAGACCCGCGTCGCGCGCAGCGAGGGCGTCACGATGGTGCTGATTGCGCCGATGGTGTGCGGCGTCGCCACCTTCGTTGCGCTAAAGCGCGAGTTTCCCGACATCATGTTCATCGCGCACCCGTCGCTGGGCGGCCTTCGCATTGCGCCGCCGGCCCTGTTCGGCAAGCTGTTTCGCCTGTTCGGCGCCGACGCCGTGATCTTTCCGAACCATGGTGGGCGGTTTGCCTACTCGCGCGAGGTGTGCCGTGCGATCGCTCAGAACAACAGGCAGCCGTGGCACGGCCTGCGCGCGACTCTGCCGACTCCGGCCGGCGGCATGAGCATCGAACGCGTCCCGGAGATGGTCGGCGAGTACGGCCGCGACTCAATGCTTTTGATCGGCGGCGCCTTGCTGGCGCAACCCGAGGGTCTGGCCAGGCGGAGCGCCGAGTTCGTTGAAGCAGTCGCCAGGGCGTCCGAGGTGATTCCGGTATGAGCTCGGTCCGCCGATTCCATCCGGACGCGCGCGGTGATTTTCGCTGGGACGGCGTCGAGCTGCTTCAGTACAAGGCGGACGGCAGCGCACCGTTCAAGGGCATCACGCGACAAGTGCTGTTCGCGCAGCAAGACCAGTCGAGCGAGCTACGGTATTTCGAGATTGCGCCGGGCGGCCATTCAACGCTGGAACAGCATGAGCACACGCACGCCGTGCTGGTATTGCGCGGCCACGGCACAGTGCGCATCGGCGGCGATGTGCAGCCGAATGCCGAACGCGATCTGGTGACGGTCGATCCGCTGACCTGGCATCAGTTCCAGGCCGCACCGAACAGCGCGCTCGGCTTTCTGTGCCTTGTCAGCAAGGAGCGCGATAAGCCACGGCTGCCAACCGACGAGCAGCTCGCTAAGCTGATCCGCTGAGCGGACAAACGCCATTACGACATTGGATTCGCCGGCGGGGTCGGATCCGGTGGCAGCGGAATGAACTCTTCATGATCGAAATCCGGCAGCTTCATCCGGCCGGCACGCCAGTCGGCTTTCGCCTGCTCGATTCGCTCACGCGAGGACGATACGAAGTTCCACTCGATGTAGCGCTCTCCGACTGGCTCACCGCCGAGAAGCATCAAGGTGGCCGGCGAGTTCGCGGTCATGATCGCGTCAGCGCCGCGCGCGAAAACGAGCATGTGGCCGGTTGGGTGTCGCTCGCCGCGCGCCATGATTTCGCCGGAAACGACATACGCCGCACGCTCTGGATACTCTTGTGGCAACGAGAGGCTGGCGCCGCTCGCGAGCGTGGCGTGCGCATAGAACATCGGGGAGTGCGTCTGCGCACCCGCCCGAAGGCCGAACATCTCGCCGGCGATCAGCCGCATCCACGTCCCGCCTTCCTGATGCGTCGGCAATTCGCCGCCTGAATGGTTCGCGAACGCCGGAGCGGTCTCTTCAGACTCGCGCGGCAGGGCCACCCACGACTGGATGCCATGCAGTGGCCCACCTTCGGTGCGCGCTCTTTCAAAGCGCTCCGAGTGGGTAATGCCACTACCGGCGACCATCCAGTTCACTTCTCCGGGGCGGATCGCCTGCTCCGATGCAACGCTGTCGCGGTGCATGATCTCGCCTTCAAACAGATAGGTAACCGTCGACAGGCCGATATGCGGATGCGGTCGAACGTCGACTTTGCGCGAGATGCCGCGCTCGAAGTAAGCAGGGCCGAAGTGGTCGAAGAAGATGAACGGACCGACCATGCGGCGTTTTGCAGACGGCAGCACGCGACCGACTTCAAATCCGCCAAGGTCGCGCCGACGCTGTTCGATCACCAGTTCAAGCATCCTGTCACTCCGCTCGTTTACTCTACCCGCGTGTCGACCCGCGCCACGCCCATCTCAAATATCCGCGATGCACCGTTGTTCATCGTGCTGAACGCCGCGTCCGGGCACAGTGATACCGAAAAAACCGTCCGCACCATCACCGAAGCGCTGAGTCAGGCAGGGCGGGCCCATCAGATTCTGCGCGTGGAGGAGCCGGAAATTCTCCGCCAGGTCGCGGCGCAAGCCGTCGACAAGGCACGCCAGCACCGCGGCATCGTAATCGCAGCGGGAGGCGACGGCACGCTGAACGCCGTTGCCCAGGCGACGCTGGGCAGTGACTGCGAGTTCGGCGTGATTCCGCAGGGCACATTTAACTACTTCGGTCGCACTCACGGCATCTCGTCCGACACGGCAGAGGCGACGCGTGCGCTGCTCACCGCAGACGTGCGGCCGGTGCAGGTCGGCCTCGTCAACGACCGTGTGTTCCTGGTCAACGCGAGCCTCGGCTTGCATCCGAAGCTGCTGGAGGAACGCGAAGAACAGAAGCGGCGGCATGGCCGCAGCCGCCTGATCGCCGCGTGGGCGGCGATCGTCACCATCTTCCGCGGCTATCGGCCGATGCACGTCGAGCTCGACGTCAAAGGCCGCGTGGAGCGGCTGCGTACTTTGACCGTGTTCGTAGGCAACAACCGCCTGCAGCTCGAGCAGATGGGACTTGGCGAGTCGGAGCGGGTCGAGGAAGGCAGGCTGGTCGCGATCGTGCTGCGCCCGGTGACGACGCTTCGCCTGCTGTGGCTGCTGGTACAGGGGGCACTCGGCAACCTCGGGCGGGCGCGTGGCGTTCAGCACTTTGCTCTATCGAGGCTGACGGTCACGCCCCCCAGCCGGCGGGCGCATCGCCTGAAGGTCGCGATCGATGGCGAAGTCTGCTGGATGAACACGCCGATCACGTTTCGCGTAGCGCCGCAGCCGCTGTTGATGCTGATTCCCTCCGACGCCAAACCGGAGACTGTCGCCTCATGACGACGCTGCTGCAGATTTCAGACGCGCACTTCGGCACCGATCAGCCACCGGTCGTCCAGGCGCTGCTGCAGCTCGCGCGTGACCAGGCGCCCGATGTCGTGGTGCTTTCAGGCGACATCACACAGCGCGCGCGTCGGAGTCAGTTCAACGCTGCGCGCGCATTTGTCGAGCGGTTGAATCCGCGCGCGCTGGTGGCGATTCCGGGCAACCACGATATTCCGCTGTTCAATGTTTTCGCACGCGCGTTCGCACCGTACGCCGGCTATTCACGCGTGTTCGGCAAGAACCTGGAGCCGGAATACGAAGCCGACGACATGCTGGTCGTGGGCGTCAACACAACGCGACCTGAGCGTCACGTCGATGGCGAACTGTCGCCCCAGCAGATCGAGCGCGTGAGCGACCGGGTGCGGCGCGCCACACCCTCGCAGCTGCGAATCGTCGTCGTTCATCAGCCGGTGCTGGCCATCCGCGTGAGCGATGAAGGGAACCTGCTGCACGGCCACCGGCAGGCGGTGCCGGCGTGGTCTGCCGCCGGCGTCGACATCATCATGGGCGGCCATATCCATCTGCCGTACGTGCGATCGCTGCGCACGACGTTCGAGCATCTGCCGCGCGACATCTGGACCGTGCAGGCAGGCACCTCAGTGTCATCGCGCATCCGCGAAGGTGTCGCGAACTCGGTGAACATCATCCGGTGCAACGGCGATTCCGCGCCACGCCGGTGCGAGGTCGAGCGCTGGGATTACAAACCCGCGCCGCTGCGCTTCGAACGCAGCACCACCGAGCCGCTCAGCTTCGACGACACCTGATCGCGCCGCGCAATTCGTCCTTCGAATCAAGCCAGAAACGACCTCGCGTTGGCCACCGTGCTCTCGATCGTTGGCCATTGCCCTACTGCCGTCGCCAGACGCTTGCCAGCCATGGCTGCTGTTCGCACGGCAGTCCTGCGGGCCTGTAATAGTGCTCGAGCTCGGCAAAGCCCGCGTCGGCCATGAAGCGGCGCCACGCGCCGAGGTCGTGATACACGCCATAGCGGCCGCGATTCCATCCCTCCTCGTTCGCGCCGCGCGGGTTAGAGCTGAACAAAACGCTCCGCGGCTTCAAAGCGGCGTGCAGCTGCCGCAGCACGCGCGGCAGCTCGATCGATGGAATGTGAAAGAGCGACGCGTTGGCGAAGATGCCGTCGAAGCGGGCTTGCGGCAGATCAAGCGCCAGAAAATCCTGCAGCCACACGTCACAACCGGTTTGTTGCCGCGCCATTTCAACGAATTGGACGGTGCCGTCGAGCCCGGTCGCGCGATGGCCGCGGGCAGTAAAAGCCAGCAGGTCGCGCCCCGGTCCACAACCGAAATCGAGAATTGAAAATGGCGGCTCGCCTTCGATGTGACGCAGCAGCGCATCGATGTTCTGGCTGACATCGTGGTCGCGCGTGCCTGCGCGAAACTCCTCCGCGCGCTGCGCGTAGTGCTCGAGCGTCAGCGCAGAGATGTTTTCGAGCGAGCTCGCGGCGGCGGCTTCGTCCTCATTCGCGCGCATTCAGATCACGCGTGCCTGGCCGCGGTCCAGCCGTGCGCAGCGAGATGCGCGTGTCCTGCTGCGATTGCTCCGGGCTCGAGCGTCGTGGCCATCGAATCGTTCCACCGATTCAGGAATCCGAACAGCGATATGACGCCGAGCATCTCGACGATCTCGCCGTCGTCCCAGTGCCGGCGCAATTCACCCTCGACGGCAGCGGTTACGTCGTTGGGCACCGACGCCGCGGCGATCGCGAACTCGAACGCGGCGCGCTCGGCGGCGCTGAACAGATCACTCGACCGGAAATTCCAGATCTGCGCCAGCCGCTCGGCAGTGGCGCCGTAGCGCGTGGCCGCGAGCGCCGTATGCGCCTGGCAATAGCGGCAGCCGGCCGTGCTCGATGCGAGCAACCCGATCAACCGCTTCTGCTCGGACGTCAGCCTGCCCTCGTTGCACATCACCGCGCGGTTCAGCTTGATGAAGGCGCGCGCGATCGCGGGACGCCGCTGCATCGTCAGTACCGAGTTCGGCACGAAGCCCAGTGTCTCGAGGAAAAACCTCGCCAGCTCCGCGACGTGCGAATCCTGATCTGCTGGCAGCGGTGTGACCAAGGGCATCGAGCACTCCCATCGCGCTTGACGAACTTCAGGCGCAAGGCTAGCGCAAGTGCGCGTTCGGGTTTAGACGCGCAGAGGTCGACTGCGCTATCGAGTGTAAAACAGAGATCGCGCTTACGATGCGATCAGTGCAGCGGCAGGACCGGCAATGCTGTTTCTTAGCTGCTCTCGCCGTTGTTTGTTCGCGTCCGGATCGAAGCCAAAACGCCGCCAGGTCGCTGCGATATCGGTTGCCGCCGCCGGGATGTAGTTGAACCGAAGATCCAGCAGCCGGGTCGGGGACGAACGGTGATCTTGTGCCTGTCTCATGGTGTTCCTCTTTTAGTCCGAAATTCGCGATGAGCTGTTTCGCTGCACGGTAGGCTGGACGGCACGCGCGCGCCGCTGACTGTTCTGCTGATTCACTATTGAAAATTCACGGAGCCGTTTGCTCTGAGTCCCAACTGCAAAATTTCCGCACGAACGCGGCGCGCTACCAGCGCAGCAATCGAGGTCCAAGCAGCGCGCTCCGACGCCGATGGTGGCAATGCCCGCGACGTACCATACCGACAGGAATGGCACCTTCACTTCAGGGCAGCGCAGGTCATCGCGCCGATGCCGCCGGCTATCAGACCGCCGCCGGCCCAGGCCCAGGCGGTTCGCGTTGGCGCCAGGCATCACGGATCGAAGGCGCCGCCGCCGCCCGCCCGCTATATTCAGCCATAAATCCGGCCTGATACAGGAACGTTACCCACATCATGCGATCGATGACCGCGCTTGTGCTGTTGTTCTCAGCGTTGGTATTTTCGCCCTCGGAAGCGAAAACTTTGCGCTTCGCCAGCGCATTCGATCCCAACTCGCTCGACCCGCACTCCCTAGCTCTGTTGTATCAATCGCGCGTCGTAACGCAGATCTACGAAGGGCTTGTCAATCGCGACCGGGGCTTCAATCTCGAACCGTCGCTCGCCACGTCGTGGCAGGCGACAGCGCCGACCAGCTGGCGCTTCAAACTGCGGCCGGATGTAAAGTTTCACGATGGCGCGCCGTTCACCGCAGATGACGCGGTGTTTTCGATCGAGCGTGCGCTTGCGAAAACTTCTCAGCGCGCCAGCCAGCTGCGCGGAATTATCGGCGTGCGCAAGGTCGATCCGCTGACGATTGACGTGCAGCTCTCGGCGCCCGATGCGGTGCTGCCCGAGAAGCTGTGGCTGGTAGCAATAATGAGCAAGCCGTGGGCCGAAAAGCATGGCGTCACGCAGCCGCAGGATTACAACGGTAAGCAGGAGACCTACGCGGTGCGCAATGCGAACGGCACCGGGCCGTTCGTGCTTAAGACCTACGAACAGGACCGGCGGCTGGTGTTGACCGCCAATCCGAACTGGTGGGGCAAGGGCAGCAAAGACACCGGCAATCTGACCGAAGCGGTTTACACGGTGATTCAGGCAGATGCGACGCGGCTCGCTGCACTTGCATCGAGCGAAGTCGACTTCGTCATCGATGCGCCGTTTCAGGATATCGCGAGGATCAAGCGCGACAGCTCGTTGAAGGCGATCGAGACCACCGACATCGGCGTGCAGTATCTGGGCTTCGACCAGGCGCGCGCCGAACTGCAGTCCTCCGATATCAAGGGCCGCAACCCCTTCAAGGACATACGGGTGCGGCGTGCCGTGTATCAAGCGATCGACATCGACACGATCATCGCGAAAGTGTTGCGCACGCAGGCAACGTCGACCGGCGCGCACGTCTCACCACTGGTCGATGGCTATCTGCCCGAGCTCGACAAGCGCCTGCCGTATGACCCCAAGGCTGCGCGCGCGTTGCTGAAGGATGCCGGCTACGCGAACGGCTTCGAGGTTGCGCTCGACTGCGTCAACATCACGTTTCGCGCGGCTGTGTGTCAGGCAATCAGCGCGATGCTGGCGCAGGTCGGCATCCGCGTTTCGTTTCAGCCGTCGCCGAGTTCGTTGTTCTTTCCCAAGCTGACACAAGCCACCGCGAGCTTCTTCGAATTCGGCTGGTCGCCGGGCACCGACCCATGGGCGATGTTCAACAATGTCATCCGCACCTGGGACGGCGCCGGCAGCGGCGCCTTTAATGGCGGCCGGTATTCGAACCCGGAGCTCGACGCGATGATCGATGCGATCCGAACCGAACCCGACATTGCAAAGCGTCGCTCGCTGACCGGCGATGCCTTGCGCATTCTGCATGCCGACCTGCCGCTGGTGCCCTTGTATCGTCGCAAGCTGACGTGGGTGATGCGGCCGAACATCGACGTCGTGCAGTGGCCGAACGATGTGCTCGAATTGCGCTGGGTGACTATCAAGTGAGCATCACCCGATTCTCTTTCCCGACTGACATTCATTTTGGCGCGGGTGCCAGCCGGCAGGTCGGCGATCACCTGCGTGAACGCGGCTTTGCGCGCCCGGTCGTCGTGACCGACAAAGGATTGGCCGTGTTGCCGGTGCTGAAGAACTTCGTTGCGAATCTCGGCGCAGGACTGGACGTCCACGTATTTGCCGGCGTGCACGGCAATCCGACGGGTTCGCAGGCGATGCAGGGGCGCGATGCGTTTGCCGCGCACCGCGCCGATGCGGTGATCGGCATCGGCGGCGGCGCGGCGCTCGATGTGGCCAAAGTCGTTGCGCTGATGGCGGTGCACGACGGCGACGTGATCGAGTACGCGTGGGATCATCCCCGCGTGCGGTCGATCACGAACGAGCTCCCGTATTTCGTCGCGGTGCCGACCACCAGCGGCACCGGATCGGAGGTCGGGCGATCGAGCGTCGTCAGCGACGACAGCACTCATATCAAGCAGGTGATCTTCTCGCCGAAGCTGCTGGCAAAGGCAGTGTTCGCCGATCCAGAACTCACGCTCGATCTCCCGCCCGCAGTGACCGCAGCCACCGGCATGGATGCGCTGACGCACAACATCGAGTCGTACCTGTCGCCGGCGTTTCACCCTCTGTGCGACGGCATTGCGCTCGAAGGCGTGCGCATCGCCGCGCGCGCGTTGCCGACTGCAGTTAGGGACGGGCGCAATCTCGTAGCGCGTGCCGACATGATGATGGCGTCGATGATGGGAGCGATCGCGTTTCAGAAGGATCTCGGGGCGACCCACTCGTGTGCGCACGCGCTTGGCGCGGTGTGCGATCTGCATCACGGATTGGCGAACGCGCTGATGCTGGAGCCGGTGATGCGTTTCAATCTGGAAGCCGCGCGAGACAAGTTCGACGAGCTGGCGCACGTGGCCAAGGCCGGCGGCGCTGACGACTTCATTCCGTGGCTGGCGCGTCTGAAGCGCGAGATCGGAATCGCACCATCGCTGTCGGCGGTCGGCGTCAGGCACGAGCAGATTCCGGCCCTGGTCAACATCGCGGAGAAGGACATCTGCCATCAGACCAACCCGCGGCTGTGCTCGCGCGCGGACTTCGAACGCTTTTTTGAGCAGGCGATGTGAAGACACGTCCGCGCATTGGCATCTCGGCGTGCTTTTTCCATGCGGACGCCAGCCGCCCTGTGTTTACCGGCAAGACATTGCAATATGTAGAGCAGTCGATCGTGCACTGGGTGCAATCGGCCGGCGCACTTGCACTCGTCATCCCGTCCCCTGAAGGCAGCACGAAGCGCGGCGACGTCACGCTGGCCGATTACGCCGCACTGCTCGACGGGCTGGTACTGCACGGCGGCTCTGACATGTGGCCGGGCAGCTACGGCGAAGAGCCGCTGCAGCCCGAATGGGCCGGCGACAAGGTGCGCGACCAATACGAGATCGCGCTGTTGCGCGCGTTCATCGACGCTAGCAAGCCGGTGCTGGGCATCTGCCGCGGGTTGCAGGTGATCAACGTTGCGTTCGGCGGCACGCTGTACCAGGACATCGCGACGCAGCAGGCAAGCTCCCGCACGCACCGGGACGCTGCGCTGTACGACCAGAACTTTCACGAGATCGAGTTCGTAACCGACACGCGGCTTGCCGGCCTTTATCCGGGCGTGATGCGCGCGCGCGTCAACAGTGTTCACCACCAGGCGGTGAAGAAGCTCGCTGGCGGATTCACCGTCGAGGCCACCTCGACGGACGATAGTCTGGTCGAGGCCATGCGCTGGAACGGCGCCTCGTATGTTGCTGCCGTTCAGTGGCATCCCGAGTTTCTCGACTGGACCAGCACTGAAACCCTGTCGGGCGACCCGATCCTGAACGATTTTCTGCAAGCTACCGGGAACAACCAATGAGCGAAGCATTCGGCACCTTGCTGTATGGCAGGGATGCCAGCAATCCACGCATCGCGCGCATCACATTGAACCGCCCCGAGCGGCTGAACGCGATCTCGCCGCAGATGCCTGGCGAGATTCGGCGCGCAGTCGAGCTCGCCAACGCCGATGACGAAGTACACGTCATCGTCGTGCAAGGCGCGGGCCGCGCCTTCTGCGCCGGCTACGACATGAAGGATTCGGCCGAGAAGCCCGACGCGCACGAGTGGCTGCAGAACGACATGCCGTGGGACCCGATGCTCGACTATCGATGGATGAAAAGCGCCACCGACGACATCATGAGTCTGTGGCGGAGCTATAAGCCGACAATCTGCAGAGTGCAGCAGTACGCGGTGGCCGGCGGCTCCGACATCGCTCTGTGCTGTGACATGTTGGTGATGGAAACCACTGCGCGCATCGGTTATATGCCGACGCGCGTATGGGGGTGCCCGACGACTGCGATGTGGCTGTATCGCATCGGCATGCAGCGAGCGAAACGGATGTTGTTTACCGGCGATACGATCGACGGCGCGACTGCGAAAGAATGGGGCCTGGCGATCGATGCCGTTGCACCGGCCGATCTGGACACGGCCGTCAACGCGCTGGCCGAGCGCATCGCAGGCGTCCCGCGCGGCCAGTTGATGATGCAGAAGCTGATGATCAACCAGGCGTACGAGAACATGGGGCTGGCGTCGACGCAGATGATTGCGACCGTGTTCGACGGCATCACGCGCCATAACCCGGAAGGCATGTGGTTTCGCGCGCATGCAGAGAAACATGGGTTTCACTCGGCCGTGCAATGGCGCGACTCTG
Source organism: Burkholderiaceae bacterium (assembly GCA_041747615.1). GTDB lineage: Bacteria > Pseudomonadota > Gammaproteobacteria > Burkholderiales > Burkholderiaceae_F > JACCZX01. The sequence goes on from JBGTEW010000328.1 coordinate 19,046, forward strand.
GCCGGGCGATTCCCGAAGGCGACGAAGCGCGCGAAAGCGTGCGTGATCTGAGCGGCAAGACCCGCTGATGCTCAGCGTACGAAATCCAGCCACCGGCGCAGCAATTGCAGAGCTGCCTCAGGACGACGCGCCGTCGATCACGGCAAAGTATCTCGCGGCGCGCGCTGCGCAACCTGCCTGGGCTGCGACGCCATTGGCAAAGCGAATCGATGTGCTGCGCCGCTTCCGCGATGGGTTGAAGAGCGACGCCGACCGGTTGGCCGCGATTCTGACGTCCGAAACAGGCAAGCCGATCCGCCAGTCCCGAAACGAGATCACTGGAGTACTCGCACGCATTGATTTCTTTTTGGACGCAACCGAGGCTGCGGTCGCCCCGCGCCAGGTCCACGATGCAAAGGGCATGCGCGAGCAGATTACGCACGAGCCGCTCGGAGTCATCGCCAATATTTCGGCCTGGAACTACCCTTACTTCGTCGGCAGCAATGTCTTTGTGCCGGCGCTGCTGACCGGCAACGCCGTGCTCTACAAGCCATCCGAGTTTGCGAGCCTGACCGGAATCGAGATCGGCAAGCTGCTGCATCGTTCCGGTGTTCCCGAGCAGATATTCACAGTGCTCGTAGGCGCTGGCGCGGTGGGAGCCGAGTTGATCAGACAGTCAGTAGACGGTGTGTTCTTTACAGGCTCGTACGCGACCGGGCAGCGCATTGCGCAGCAAGTCGGCGCGCGCATGCTGAAGCTGCAACTCGAGCTGGGCGGCAAGGACCCGATCTATGTGTGCGAAGACGTCGACATCGCCGCAGCCGCCGCATCGCTTGCCGATGGCGCGATGTACAACAGCGGGCAAAGCTGCTGCTCGGTCGAACGCATCTACGTGCACGCAGCGATTCACGATGCGTTCGTCGACGCATTCGTCACGGAAGTCGCGGGCTTTGAGCGTGGTGACCCCGCGTCCGATCAGACTTACTTCGGCCCGCTGACGCGCGCACCGCAGCTTGACGTGCTCGAGCGTCAGGTCGCCGACGCGATTGCGAAGGGCGCGCATCTGCGGCTCGGTGGCGCGCGCGTGAGCCCGCCCGGC